>QIAW01000289.1 GCA_003225655.1 Acidobacteriota bacterium | reverse complement strand
AGGTTGATCTGGCTGCTGGAAGCTGCCGTCGCGCTGAGCCCGCTGGGCGCGGTGGGCACAGTGCACGTGGTGGAGCCAGAGGTGATTTCGATTCCGCTCACCAGGGAGTTGTTGACCACCGAGGTGAACTGAATTACATACTGACCGCTGGAATTCGCCGCCTCCGTAAACTGCTCAATGACGGCCTTGTTCATGGCGCCTGCGGCCGCAACGATATCGAAGTTGGTCAATACTTGCGTGCCGTTGATTTTCACGTTGAAGACTCGGGAACCGGTGGTAGAAAAGAACGTTTCGGCAAAGTGCAGCCGCACGGTCTGGCTCGACCCAGAACCAAAGCCCGGAATGGTGTAGGTGAAATTCCCCGTGCGCGCGGTCTGATACACCGCCATCGGCGCCGGGTTGGTCACACCGCTCAGGTCAATGGTGTTGGCGTGATTGATGGTGCCGCCGCCCGCGAAGTCCTCGTCGGCGACAAAGGGAGCCGCTGCCGGTCCGCCGGCATTGATATCGATGTTCGGCCCGACGCAGGCTTGGGTGGTTGCGCTGGCTTGGTTCGAAGGCGCCGATGAGCCACCCGAATTAGCGGCCTCCACCAGATAGAAGTAAGCAGTGTTGCAGGTCAAGGCGGAATCGGCAAACGATGCGCCTGTTACTCCGCTGGCGATCTGGTTGCTGCTGGAGGGCGCGAACCCGGAAGTCGTACTGCGGAAGACACTGTATGTCACCCCCGAGGTCGGCGATGCAGTCCAACTCAGGTTGATGGCAGAACTGGAAAGCGCAGTTGCCGCCAGGTTTGAGGGTGGTTGAGGTGGCGTGCCCGTGACTGTCAGTGTAACGTTGGCAGGATGCGACAAGCTGCCGCTCGTGCCCGTGATGGTGAGTGTATAGTTGCCCGCCGGAGTCGAGCTTGCGGTCGCAACTGTAAGCGTAGATGTGCTCGAGCCGTTGATCGACGCGGGATTAAAGCTGGCGCCCGCGCCGGAGGGCAATCCGCTGGCGCCCAGCGACACGCTCCCAGTAAAGCCATTCTGCGGACTGACTGATACCGTATAGGTTGTGCTATTCCCCTGCACTACACTCTGCGAGGCAGGCGTAGCTGCGATGGTGAAGTCCGGCGTTCCGCCAGTAGACAGCGTTAGAGCGTTTTGGGAATCATGCAGGCGGTTCCCGCTGAATGTTGTGATCAGAGGGTAGTACGTCTTCTTCGTGGCGCTGGACGAAGTGTTGATGGTGAACTTGGCTGTCTGCGCCGATCCTGACAAGGCGACCGAACCGGGACTGAAGGAAGCTGTACCCGGGGGTACGCCAAAAGAAAGAAAATTAACCGTCCCGGTGAAACCATTGAGGGGCGTGAGGGTCATGTTGTAAACCATCGAGCCGCCCGGCGCGATGATTTGCGGAGCAGTGGGTGTAACTTGCAGCGTGTAATCCTGCGCCGTGGGGTCAGCGACCGTTAATGCGCCTTCCCAAACATTCTCCAGAGCACCGCTTTGCCCGATTACTTCGATGTTGCTTGAACCCAATATTGGCGCTGGGCTGGCGTTGGCTTTGATCGTCAGCGTGACCGGCACAGTCGCGCCGGGTGTAAGTGCAACCGATGTCGTGCTGAAGGTCGCCGAGGAGGCTGCGGTAGTGCAGCTTGCCGCTCCGCCCGCGGCCCAAGTGCAGCTTTGCGGTAAATGGGCCGCGCTCAGACGCACGGTTCCGCTGAAGATGCTGCTGGCAGCGACGTTCAGGTGGTACGTCACCGAATTCCCCGGAGCTACGGTCTGGCCGTCATCGCTGGCCGTAATGGTAAAAGTAGGGTTCGTATTCAGATTCGAATTGGGAACGCTGGGATCTGGACAGAAAGTGACGATGTATCCAGGCGCCGCGGGCGGATGGCATCCGAAATCGCTGGAAGCATCGTCATAAGCATAGCCGTAGACGGATGGGCATGCGTTTTTGACAACGGTTCCGCGGAAATTTGTATTCCACGAGACGTTGTTACACGCTCCAGGCACTCCATAGGGTCCGCCACAACAGTAGTTGGGAGTGCTGTACTTTCCACACAAGCTCTTGCATCCAATCACGTTTCCGGCCGAGTCCTTATTCTGCTGGTCCACGGGACACAAAGTGCGCAGATCTACCTGGCACGCGGGATTAACGCAGTGCGAGGGAGCCGGATCGTCAAGCTGTATCGAAATGGGAAAATCGAAGGCATCCACCAGACTGACGTCGTAGTTGTCGCTGCCGGTAGTAGCGCCGGTCAGTGTGAACTCAGCTAACGTGGTGTTCCCCGCGCCGGTGTGCGTGCATTGCAACACGCCGCCGCAATCTCCGGTTTCGCACGATCCTTTGCCACTGCTGTCGAAGGTGCAGTTCCTGCGTCCCCAAAACCTGCCCGCGGTCCACGGGATTGGAACGGTAGTGACCACGCTCGCGCCCGGAAGCATTTGCAATCCGCCCGAAGAACCGTTGAACACAGGGGTAGGAGTGCCTGCTCCAGCCAGCCAAACGGTCTCAGAGCAGTTGTTCTTGATCGTAAACTGGCGCGTTTGCGCTGCTAGCGGAGCAGTAACAATGGCAACGAAGAGCAGAAACAGAACCGCCCGCTTTATGGTGCTACACGAACCAAACTGTGTTTTCATGCACTCCTCCAAAATTGAGCTGGTTGTCACTGCTATTGAATCTCGATCCCACTGGCCAATGCCTGGTTGACGACCGAAGTGAACTGGATCACGTACTGGCCGCTGGAGTTGGCGTTTTCCGTGAACTGCTCGATCACCGCTTTGTTCTTGGCGCCGGCGGTCGCGAAGATATCGAAGTTCGTCAGGACCTGCGTGCCGTCGATGCTCACGTTAAACGTCCTGGAACCAGCGGTTGAAAAGAAGGTCTCGGCAAAATGCAGCCGCACTGTATGGCTCGATCCGGCGGTGAACCCCGGAATGGTATAGGTGAAATTTCCCACGCGCGCGGTTTGATAGACCGCCATTGGAGCCGGATTGGTCACACCGCTCAGATCAATCGTATTGGCATGGTTGATCGTGCCGCCGCCGGTAAAGTCTTCATCAGCGAGGAACGGGCTCACCGCCGGACCGCCGGAGTTGATCTGGAGGTTGGGCCCGACGCAAGCCTGCGTTGTTGCACTCGCCTGGTTCGACGGTCCGGATGTGCCGGCTGAGTCGGTGGCTTCGGCCACGTAGAAGTAAGTGGTGTTACACGTCAACTCAGTATCCGAGAAGGATGTGCCCATGACTCCGCTGGCGATCTGGTTGCTGCTTGACGGGGTGAAGCCTGAAGTTGTGCTGCGGAACACGTTGTAAGTCGGCGTGCAGTTCGACGTGCCGGCAGTCCAGCTCAGGTTGATCTGGCTGGTGGAGACCGCCGTCGCATTCAGTCCGCTGGGGCCAGCGAATTGTTGACCACTGAGGTGAATGTAATTACGTACTGGCCGCTGGAATTCGCAGCTTTGCCATTGAACTGCTCGATGATTGCCTTGTTCTTCGCGCCCGCAGCTGCAACGATATCGAAATTCGTCAGCACCTGTGTTCCGTTAATGCTCACGTTGAAGACACGGGAACCGGTCGTAGAGAAGAAGGTCTCAGCAAAGTGCAGCCGCACGGTCTGGTTCGATCCTGGGTTAAAGCCCGGAATCGTGTAGGTAAAATTCCCTGTGCGTCCGGTTTGGTACACTGCCATCGGCGCCGGGCTACTCACCCCGCTCAGGTCAATCGTGTTGGCGTGGTTGATGGTGCCGCCGCCCATGAAGTCTTCGTCAGCCACAAACGGACTCACCCCCGGCCCGCCCGAGTTGATCTGAATAGTTGGAGTGACACAGGCTTGGGTTGTCGCACTGGCTTGGTTGGTTGGCCCCGATGCGCCGCCTGTATCAGCGGCTTCCACCAGATAGAAGTATGTGGTGTTACACGCCAGCCCTGCATTGGAATAGGTTGTACTCGTCACCCCGCTCGCGATCTGGTTGCCGCTGGAAGGCGTGAATCCGGAGGTTGTGCTGCGGAAGATGCTGTAGGTAACGCCCGAGGTCGGCGATGCACTCCAACTCAGGTTGATCTGGTTGCTGGAAATTGCGCTCGCCGCCAGGTTCGAGGGTGACTGCGGCGGTGGTGGTGGAGTGCCTTTGCCGGTCAGCTCCAGAATAGCTGCACTGGCCGAGGGGACACTGATGACGAAATCTCCGGAACTCACTGGCGAGATCGTAGACGCTGTGCCATTCCAAGTGCCGTCTCCACCGATGGTGGCGCCGCCGAGGGTAATGCCGGTAGCAACGGTGACATCGCCATTCGCTTGCTGCAGGGTCCACATTTTCCCGCCGGTATAAGTCGCTCCGGGGTTCAAAGTAACGGTTGCGTTCTTTGCGCCTGCGAAGTGTTCCTTGTTGATGAGAGTTACGAATAGGTTTCCCGTTGTGGGATCCATCAATCCGTAGGCGGTGATATTGACACTATCGGGATTCGAGCTGACCGTAGTTGTAACGTTTTGCCCCGCGTCTCCAAGACTGAAAGCCTTGATTCCATAAGCCAGAGGCTCCGCGGTGTAGCTGCTGCTCAGCGTAGTTGGCATGAAGGCGTTGTAAACAGACGAAGCGCCTTCATGAAAATTGAGTCCCCCGGCGTTGTGCTGCTGGGCCCACCAATGTTGGTAATCGAGCGCCCAAAGCGTGGCGGTATATACGTTGCTGACCCCTGCCTCGCCCTGGCTGACGAGGCTATTGGTCTCCTCGAGCCGCCAGCTCTCTCCGGCGGCAACTGCGAAGCTTGGAAAATTGTTGTAGTACTCCGTGTAGTTGTTCGCGCCGCCGACAAGACGGCTGGGGTCCAATATGTAGTTGATATCGCCGGTAGTCGTGCCCGTGCGCGCGCCAGGATAGTAGTGGCCGCAGACCAATTGAACCGTGGGGTCACCTTTGTACTCAGTTGCGAATGATTCGGCCCAGGGCTGGCCGCCGCCATTGGTCACCGCCGGAGCGCAGAACGTCGCGGCAGGAGCAACGTTCAGGACTGCGCTCCTGTAAGCCTTGAAATCGGTGTCGTATGTGCTGTAGCTGCTGATGTAAACATTCGGCTCGTTGCCCACCTGAAAACACTTTGTTAAGGAAGCGTAGTGCTTCATGATGTACGCGGCTTCTGTTGCCGCGGCGTTCGGATCGTAAACCTTCAACCGCAACGTGAAGAGCACATTGACGCCGGCTGCCTGGGCGAAGGCGTATAGACTGTCCGCGTTAGGACACTTATCGGCGGCCGCGCAAGTTGCATCGATCGGGAGCTGGCCGTTGTTATCGGCCACATTGTCGGCGCTGTTGCCGCCCATGCGCAGACTTTTGATACCGAGGCTCTTGAACATTCCGATGAGCGCGGTGTTATTCCCGCTGAACAAGTAGTTGCCATTGCTGTCGGGGAAGGCCAGGAGCATTTCAACGCTGAACCCTTCGAAATCCGACGAAACCGCTTGTCCTGGGTTGCTCTGGTCAACTGTCACTCCAACGGCAGATTGAGCCCCGGCAGTTCCCGGCAGACGAAACAACGCCAGGATTAGAAACAGAGTGACCATACTGATTCGTTTGTGTTCCAGCATTGCCTGCCTCCGGGATTCAATCGCCTGACTGCTACTGCACTTCGATCCCGCTCACCAGGGAGTTGTTGACCACCGAGGTGAACGTGATCACGTAGTCGCCGGTGGAGCTGGCGTTTTCCGTGAACTGCTTGATCACTGCTTTGTTCTTGGCGCCTGCGGCCGCAAAAATATCGAAATTGGTCAGTACCTGCGTGCCGTTGATGCTCACGTTAAAGGTTCGGGAGCCAGCGGAGGAGAAATAGGTCTCGGCAAAGTGCAGCCGCACCATATGACTCGATCCAGCGGTAAAGCCGGGAATCGTGTAAGAGAAGTTGCCGCTACGTGCTGTCTGGTATACCTGCATCGGCGCGGGGTTGGTCACACCGCTCAAGTCAATCGTGTTCGCATGGTTGATGGTGCCGCCGCCGGCGAAGTCCTCGTCAGCTACAAACGGGCTCACCGCCGGACCGCCGGAGTTGATCTGGACGCTGCCCGTCATCGGGCAGGCGTTGGTTGTGGCGCTGGCCTGGGTTGAGGCTGCCGATGCGCCCACGGAGTCGACGGCCTCTACCGCGTAGTGGTAAGTGGTGGCACACACCGCTGTCGCATCGTCATAAGACGTGGTGGTCACTCCGCTCGCAATCTGGTTGCTTCCAGAGGGTGTGAACCCGGCGGTTGTGCTGCGAAATACGTTGTAGTGGCCAACCGTACAGCCTGAGGGCGCTGTGCTGGCTGTCCAGTTCAGGTTGATCTGGCTGCTGGAAACTGCTGTCGCGCTCAGCCCGCCCGGCGCGTTGGGCGCGCCACTGCAGGTGGGAGGGGTTCCGCCCGCGGTTATGTCCAGGACGTCAACGCGGGAAACGCCATCCCCCGCCACATTGAACATCTGAACGGTGTTCGTGCCGGCATTCAGGGGAATCACAATGCTCACGTATTCAAAGGTCTCGAAATTTCCGGTGATAGGGAACTGCATGTCGTTGGTAATGACCACGCCGTTCACCATGATTCCCTCCGGTCGCACTGTGATCCCTGGGAAAAGACCGGAGGCATAGGCATAACGCACAGCCAGCGTGTAGTTCCCGCTTGTCGGCGCCACCACGTTAAAGAACGTCGCCGTGGCTTGGGCGGCATAGGCCATGTCTACGAGAATTTGTGTCGGAGAAATCGAGTTCGAGGAATGAAAATACGAAGGGAACCAGGCACTTAACTGTTCGAAGCAATCGAAATTCTCGATCAGGGAATCTTTCATGTAATACCGGCTCCCGCCCGGGATGGCCACCCCAGCGACCTGGCCGTTACCGCGCGACGCAGGTGGCCCTGGAGGACAAGTTCCGCCCATCACGGTGCCAACCATCCCCAACAACAAGACCAACAGAAAACTTATCTTTTTCATGCGAACTCCCTTCCGTGTTCACGCACAACGAATCTGGCAGACTCGCGGCATTTTGAATAAACCGTAATTTAGTCTTGCAATCGAATCTCGAGCGAGGGCGCGGTTGAGTTCATTTGCTTGTGTTGCCACTTCCCATTTCTGGATGCAAACAAGCTGGCGCAATCCCGGCTTGCCATGAGGAGATCCGAAGATCTCCCCATGCCTGCTAGTGGGTGCTCTTACTGGATTTCGATCCCGCTCACCAGGGCGTTATCTTTCACTTTGGTGAACTGGATCACGTACTGGCCACTGCTATTGGCATTCACAGTGAACTGCTCGATGACAGCTTTGTTCTTGGCGCCAGCAGCCGCAAAAACATCGAAGTTGGTCAATACCTGCGTGCCGTTGATGCTTACATTGAAGGTTCTGGAACCGGCCGACGACCAGTAGGTTTCGGCAAAGTGCAGCCGTACCGTGTGGCTTGATCCAGCGACGAAACCCGGGATTGTGTAAGTGAAGCCCCCAATGCGCGCGGTTTGATATACCGCCATTGGCGCTGGATTGGTCACACCACTCAGGTCAATGGTGTTGGTGTGGTTGATGGTGCTGCCACCGGCGAAGTCCACGTCGGCAATAAACGGGCTCACTGCCGGCCCGCCCGAATTGATCTGGACAGATGTCGTCGGACAGGTTTGTGTGGTGGCGCTGGCCTGGTTTGACGGTGCCGATGTGCCCGCTGAGCTGGCTGCTTCTACCAGGTAGAAGTAAATGGTGTTGCACGCCAATCCCGAATCGGCGAAGGATGTACCCGTCACCCCACTCGCAACCTGGTTGCCGCTTGAGGGTGTGAACCCTGAAGTCGTACTGCGGAAGACACCATACGTCACTCCGGAAGTAGGCGATGCTGTCCAACTCAGGCTGATCGCGGAGCTGGAAGTCGCAGTCGCCGCCAGGTTCGAAGGCGGTTGTGGTGGCGGAGCCGTTACCGTCAGCGTCACGCTTGCAGAGTGTGACAAGCTGCCGCTCGTGCCCGTGATCGTAAGCGTGTAGGTTCCTGCCGGAGTTGAGCTGCTGGTTGTAACCGTCAGCGTGGAAGAACCGGAGCCGCTAATCGAAGTTGGGCTGAAGCTGCCGTTCGCGCCGGAGGGCAAACCACTGACGCCGAGCCCTACGCTCCCGGTAAATCCATTCTTTGCAGCCACTGCAGCCGTGTAGCTGGTGCTGCTTCCCACAACTACGGTCCGCGAACTCGGTGTGGCAGAAATTGTGAAGTCTGCAGGAGCAGCAGCCGGAATGATCTCAATACCCCGTAGGCTGGGATTGGTATGGGGCGCTCCGTTCGTCCCCAGGGTAAAAGCAATCGTGATCGTGCCGTTGCTGTCGGCGGCGGCTGTGAATTGTTCGACCACCGCTTTGAACTCAGCGCCGGCGGCCGCAAAAATATCGAAGTTCGACAGCACTGTCGTGCCGTTGATGGCAACATTAAAGGCACGCTGGCCGGCCGCAGTAAATGCGACCTCCGCAAAGTGCAGACGTACGGTGTAACTGCCGCCGGGTGTCAAATTGGGAATGGTATAGGTTGTCGGTCCCCAGCGCTCGGTCCGGTAAACTCCCTGCGGCGCCGGATTGGTCACGCCCGATACATCAATCACATCGGGATAAGCATTCGTGGCTCCAAGGTTGAAACCCGCGTCCTGCACAAAATTATCTGTTCCCACCAGACTGCCGGAGCTGATGGCAATAGCCTGCACGTTCGTTCCCGTAGATGGCAGTGTGACACTGGCCTCATTGGAGAGAGGCGATTCGCCCGACTCCTGGCCCGTAGCCGTAACCACATAGAAGTACGTCTTGCCGGGGGTGAGCAGCACATCGGTGAAGCTGGTTCCGTGAACACCGGTGGAGATCATGTTGGCCATGTTGGTGTTCGAGATGTTGTGCGCCGTGCCCGCGGTGGTGCTGCGAAAGATGTTGTAGGTAATACCGGGGTCGCTCGCCGCCGTCGCGCTCGCTCCCCAACTCAACTGCACCTGGCTGTTGGAAACCGCCGTCGCTGTCAAAGACGTAACTGCCGCCGGTGCAGGCGTCTGATAGACGCGCACGTAGTCAATATTCATAACCTGGGGTACGACCGTGCCTGGCCCAGGATTCCCCACAAAGCCGCCGCCGACCGCCACATCATAGATAACGAAGAAAGGGTGTCCAAAGAAATCCCACTGGCCCAGCGTAGATGCGCCATTGCTTGGATTGGCGCCCACGCCCATGATTTCGCCGGGAGTGTAGCTGGCATAGATGTTGGTCGGACTGTCAACATAGAATTGAATCAGAAACGGCGACCAGATCATGCCGAAGGTATGAAATCCATTGGTGAATGGGGTTGCGGAATCAAAATGCGCCCCCAACCCGGTGTTCGCATAGCCAATGCCATGAATGGTTCCCTTGATCTGGGTTGGCTTTGCGCCGTTGTTCTCCATGATGTCAATCTCGCCGCGGCCCGGCCAACTGACGCCGTTATCGCCCAGCATCCAGAACGCGGGCCAGATGGCCTGGCTGGTAGGAATTTGAATGTTGGATTCGACCCTGCCGTATTGAAAGTCAAAGCCACGGCCGCCGTTGAGCTGCGACTTGAAGCGCGCGGAAAAATACGTACTGCCCGTCAAATAAGTTTTGATCACCAGATGGCCGTTGCCGTCCAGGAACGAGGTCGTGCCATCNNNNTCTTCGATCTCGCCGGTGCCGAAGACACCCTGACCGGTATCGAAGGTCCAAAACTGGTTGTTGCCGCTGGTGGGCGTAAAAACCCCAGCCGCGCCATTGAACTCATCAGCAAAGACCGGCGTCCCCCAATTCTGTACTTGTGCGCTGGCGAGCGGGGCTAGAAGTAAGAACGCGGCCACTATGAACAGCAAGGATAACCCTGCTTGTGAAATAAACGTCAGTCCCATTCGTGCGGAGTGATCGGATCCAAACTCTGTTGAGCTGAACTTTCCCGATTCTTGTGATAGCGACAGCTTCCTCATCGTTGATTCTCCTTTTTAAGACTTCGAATAGCCCTCTCTCTATCCTTTCCGCATTTCACTGGGGACGGAATTTCGGACCCGAGTAGGTTGTGCGGAAACCTACTCGGGTCCTCTGGTGCACTGCTAGCCTAGCCTTCCCCTTAAGTTCTGACTCTCGAGGATCGTTTACTGAACCTCAATCCCGCTCACTAGGGAGTTGTCTTTCACCGGAGTGAACTGGATCACATACTGGCCGCTGGAATTAGCATTCTCAGTGAACTGCTCGATCACGGCCTTGTTCTTGGCGCCCGCGGTCGCGAAGATATCGAAGTTCGTCAATACCGCAGTGCCGTTGATGGTTACGTTGAAGACGCGGCTCCCCGCTGTACCCCAGTAGGTTTCGGCAAAGTGCAGCCGCACCGTATGGCTCGAGCCGGACGCAAAGCCGCCCGTGATCGTGTAGGTGAAGCTGCCAATGCGCGCGGTTTGGTAGACGGCCATGGGCGCCGGGTTGGTCACCCCGCTCAGGTCAATAGTGTTGGCATGGTTGATGGTGCCGCCGCCGGCAAAGAACTCGTCGGCCACGAACGGACTCACCGCCGGCCCGCCCGAGTTGATCTGGACGGCCCCACCCACGACGCACGCCTGCGTGGTTGCGCTGGCTTGGTTGGATTGCGCGGATGTACCGCCCGAGTTGGTGGCTTTCACCAGGTAGAAATAGGCGGTGTTGCACGTCAGCCCCGAATCCGCGAAGGACGTACCCGTCACCCCGCTCGCAATCTGGTTGCTGCTCGATGGCGTGAATCCCGAGGTCGTGCTGCGGAAAACAGTGTAAGTCAGCGCGCAGGATGACGTGCTGGCAGTCCAGCTCAAATTGATCTGGCTGGTGGAAGTTGCGGTTGCCGTCAGACCGCTGGGAGCGGTAGGCGCAGTGCACGTCGCGCCCGAGGTGATCTCGATTCCGCTTACCAGCGCGTTGTTGACCACCGAGGTGGTTGTGATTGTATACATGCCGCTGGAATCTGCATTGAGCGTGAATTCCTCAATGGCAGCCTTATTCGTAGCTCCAGCAGTGGCGAAGATATCGAAGTTCGTCAATACCTGCGTGCCATTGATGGTTACGTTAAAGGTGCGGGAACCGGCGGTGGTGAAGAAAGTTTCGGCAAAGTGCAGCCGCACCTTCTGACTCGATCCCGGACCAAACCCTGGAATGCTGTAGCTGAAATTCCCGATGCGTGCGGTTTGGTAGACAGCCATGGGCGCCGGGTTGGTTACACCGCTCAGATCGATGGTGTTGGCGTGATTGATGGTGCTGCCGCCGGTAAAATCCTCGTCGGCCAGGAATGGACTTACTGCCGGTCCTCCGGAATTGATCGCGATTCCCGTAATGGGAGGGCCGGTTGTAACGCTTGCCTGATTTGAAGGAGCGGATGAGCCGGCCGGATCAACACCCTCCACCAAGTAAAAGTAAGTGGTTGACGGCGTAGCCGTTGTGTCCGAGAAAGTGGTGGCAAATATACTGCTCGCAATCTGGTTGTTGCTCGAGGGTGTGAACCCGGATGTCGTGCTGCGGAAGACGCTGTAGCTCACCGTGCAGGGCGAGGCCGTGCTTGCCGTCCAGCTCAGGTTGACCTGGCTGCCGGAAACTGCCGTCGCTGTCAGTCCGCTGGGCGCGGTGGGTATAGGACAATTCGTCGGGAACAGGCCGTAGACGCACAGTTGTCCGCTGCCGGCATTGGCTGTGCCAAAACTGCCGAGATATACCTTGCCGTTGGCGATTGTGGGATAGCCATTCTTGGCAAAGTTGGCGCAGCTATCGCGGCTGGCGTTCTGTTGGTTGTTGTAAAGCTCTGTGGCAACGTTGTTAGCACTAAAAGCCCTGAGCACACCGGGGACCGAGCCGTGGTTGGCATTCCCGCTCAGAACTGCGTTGGCCCACACGATGCCGTTCGCGTTGCCGTTCGCGGAAATTGCAAGAAAGGCTCCCGGTTCGCCGCCGATGAAGTCGGGGCCGCTTTGGAAGGGAGGCGTATTCAAAGTGCTGCCGTTGAACTGGAACGCTCTCAGGTTGTCGCCTTGGGCCCACATGTAAACCTCGGGTCCATTGACTCCACCGTTCCAGTACACCGCGCTTCCGTGCAGCGCTCCTCCCAACTTGATGGTTTGAATCGCGGTGGCATCGCCCACGTGGCCCAGGCTGTTGGTATCAATCACATATCCCGTGGACGATTTACCGACCATGATCAGACGGTTTCCCGGAGGGACCAGCAGTGGTCCGGAGGTATCCAGGTCCGCATCGCCGCCATCCAGGCTCGCGTGGTTTCCGGCGCTAAACCAATCCACCAGTCCGAGACCGGAGTTGAGTTTGATAAAGCTCTCACTGAAGTTTGAAACTCCGTCCCAGGTGCCATTGCTTGTTCCGAAATAAATGTTGCCGGCAGAATCCACAGCCGGCCCTTGACCTGACATCCACAGGGCATCGCCGTTGCCTGTCGGAGAGGCATTAAAAACTGCCAGCTTCGCCAGGCTCGTAGGATCGTAGGAGAAAAGAAATCCATGATATGTCCCCATATCGCAGTGTGAGCTGAAGGGAATCAAGAGATGGCCGCTGGCCAGCGCTAACCCAGCCCGCTGGTTCTGGGTCAAGGGAGTGAAACCGGTGTTGGTAATCTGAACAGGACTCCCGGCTTTGTCGGCTCCCGTACTGATATTGAGCGCATGCAGCATGAACGAAAAAGCCCCCGCATTGTTGAGGGAGTTCACCACGTAAAGTGTTCCGCTGCTGGCGTCAATTACCGGCGTGCCCACGATTCCAGCGTTGCCGTTGATATCCACGCAACCGGAACCATAATTGACGTTGGATATCGGAGTTCCGAGGTTGACATGCCAGTACTGGGTCCCGTTATCGGCATCGAAGGCATAGACACTATTGTTCGTCGTCGCCACGTAGACCGCATTGTGCGTGCCGCCGCCAATGCTGGCGTTCGCCACCACCAGCGGCTCTGCGTAGACTTGGTTATCAACCGCGACCTTGAACAGCAGGCCGAACTGGGTAGCGTTTACGTTGGTCGGCGTCAGTATGGTTTCATTCAGGTTTTGCCCGGTTCGCCCGAGGTCATTGTGCTGGGTGACAACACTGACCTGGGCTGATGCAAGCACATTGGCCAGCAGTAGAAGCACAGCCAACCCGAAAAATAGCGAAGTTATTCTTCTGTTTGTCACTTCGTATTTCCTCCTCACTCTTTCGTCTTCCGATGGGCTTACGTTGCGATTGGTCTTGCTTATAGGTGGCGATTTGATCTGTTGATATGCGGCATTTGTTTCCCAAATGGGAGCATGCCTCAATCAGGTGCGGCAGTTTGCTCTGCTTTCCGGGAGGAATCAAGTTTCATCGAGTTAAATTAACGCGTCGAAACGGTTAAATTTAACCGACTGGAACTGCTGCAAAGTGGGTCTCGGCCATACTCCCGAATCCAATCGTTTCTGCGTCGCCGGCGGTCATAATCGAATTACCCCCGCTGTCTGTTCCAGAAATGGAGGAAATAGAAGGTGTGTTGTCCGATTGGACATAAGGCTTATGTCCAGTTGGAGAAGAGCGCGAATATAGAAGAGCACCCGTTTGTCCACTGGTTGCGAAAGAGTTGGGTTTGATCGAGACGATACAGCAGCGCTGGAGGCGCGGCCAGAGGTTAGCCACCGCGAAGCGGTGGGTAAGCTAAAAAAAATGTAAGCCCTGGAGCCTGAATTATTCATAAGTGCGCGAGAACGACGATGACATGATGCACCAGCCCCCAAAGGGGCGGCACTAGGTAGCCCAGGGCGGAAGCCCTGGGTGAGGTTAGAAATCGATCCCAGCCCCGGAGGGGCGACACCTTTTTACTGCACGTTACCGTGTTTGCAAATTAAGCTGAAGGAAATCTGACTTAATTTGGAGAATTCCTCTCCTGCGATACTGCGCTGTCCATGGAGTTCGCGGAGGTCCAATTCAAATCGCCGATGCACTAATGTCAAAACTGATTTTTGGGCAAAGCTAACGGAAGCTGTTACGACGATGGGAAATGCTTATTCCTCAGCGACCTCGATGGCGGTTACCAATGCGTAGTTG
>QIAW01000288.1 GCA_003225655.1 Acidobacteriota bacterium | reverse complement strand
TCAGGGCGCTGGGGCCGCTGATGAAGGCAATGCGGCTGTGGCCCAGCCCACGGAGGTGGTCCACGGCTTGCGTGATGCCTTGGGCGTAGTCCACTCTGATGTTGCAGACGCCCTTGCGCACTTTGCCCACGTCAAGGAAGACCAATGGAACGTTGCGGCTGGCGAGCTGGTCGATCAGAGAGCGGTCCATTTCTGAGGTCATGATAGCGACGCCGTCGGTCTTGCGGTCGATCATTCGGCCCACGGAATGAGCCATGCGTGTGCTCTCGTAGTTAGTGGCTGTGATTAGGATGTCATAGCCGTTCTCCAGGGCCACATCTTGAAATCCGCGGATCAGCTCAGGGAAAAATGGATTGGTGATGTCGGAAACTACCAATCCCAGGATGTGGCTGCGGCCGGAAACCAGGGTCTGCGCATTCGTGTTGGGGCGATAGTCCAGCTCTTTGATGGCGCGCCGCACACGCACCGCCGTTTCCGGACTGACAGAAGCGCTGTTGTGCAAGGTACGAGAAACCGTTGCAATCGATACTCTGGCTCGCTTTGCGACCTGTTTAATGGTCATTGCAGGGAATGTATGTGCGATTGTACACCATATAGTGAAGATGGCCATTCCATGTTTATTGCCTGAAGGGTGAAAAAACATTGATTTTGCTGGCTTGAGCGGCTGCTCAGCCGCGGCTCGGTTATAGTCATAACTGTTCTGTAATAGAGTCACGCCGGCGGTGATGGAAGGCTGCAGAGGTTGATTCCTTCGACTCGCCAACTCTGCTGTGTGTAATGCAATACTGTCACTCCCCCGTAGTCGATCTCAACCCGGTGCATGGATCCTTCAGCAATATTGAGAATGTTGACCAGTGCCGCCCGGATGAAACCCGCATGGGTCACGATGGCGATGCGATCCTGATCGAGTTCCTTCAGGATTGCCCCCAGTTCTGCCTCGACCTGCAAACGATATTGCTTGAGGGACTGGCCCCCGGGCGCGGCACGCCGAGGGTAGTGGTTGAGCCATGAAGTTGCGGCAGCAGAAGCCGTGGCCTCAATTTCCTCCCACGAGAGACCCTCCCACTCGCCGAAATTGATTTCGCGCAGGCCGGCACGTACCACAAGAGGAACAGATCTGCGTGCCGCAATAGCGGCAGCAGTCGCGTGGGCCCTCTTTAAATCACTGGTATAGACTTTGGCGATAGGCCAGCGTTCCAGATGCTCCGCGATCTGGCAGAGTTGTTTTTGTCCGGTGTCGCTCAGCGGAGGATCGGAGTGTCCGCAGAAGCGCCCCGCCATGGTGGAATGCGCGTGACGGATCAGCAGCACTGTAATCTCCGGCGAACTTGGTTTGCTTTTGTTCATCCGGCCAGCACGCCGCAGAAATAGACCGCAATTTCCGTAAGCTGGTTGGTGGCGCCAAAGCAGTCTCCGGTGACGCCTCCGATCTGGCTCCTATAATAAAGACCGCTGGCCAGGGTTATGGTGACAGTCACTGCCATAGGAATCCAACTGGCATTGCGCAACGTCCAATAGCAAACTCCCATCGTGAATAGAGTGCCAAGGATCAGCGAAGCCACAGAAACCTGCTGCGCCACACGAGCGCCCTGGCCCTCCTGCTCTCTTGCCGGCGGTAAAGAGAAGCTCAGCGGAAGCGTGGTCCAGCGGCAAAGTACGTGCGCGGCGATCAGGTACGCGGAAAACCTGGAAAGCGGCAACTGGCCTAGCAGAATGTATCGCGCCAGCAGCGACAGAGTGAGGGCAATGGCCCCATAGCTTCCAATTCTGCTGTCGCGCATGATGGCGAGGATCTGGTTCTTGTTCCAGCCGCCCCCGAACCCATCCGCGGCATCGGCCAAGCCGTCTTCGTGGAGCCCTCCCGTGATCAAGACCAAATAGACCAGCACTACAAGAGCGATGATGTCGCGCCCGGTATGTCCGCTGAGTATCTTGTTCAAGCCCACCGCGCCGGCTGCGACCAGCAATCCGATGAGTGGAAAGAATTTGACGGCGCCTGATAATGAGTCGGGCTCGTAAGAGACAGCCGGAGCAGGAAGGCGTGTCATGAAGCGCAGCGCCACGAGCATGTCTTTCAATATACGAATCACGCTTTTGCTGTGCTCACCCGGGCTGAGGTAAACGTCGCCATTTCACCATAGAGCTTCACTGCGGCTTCGATGATGGGGAAGGCAAGCACCGCTCCTGTTCCTTCTCCCAGACGCATGTTCAACTGCAGGATGGGCTCGAGTTCCAAGTGTTCCAGCAGGATGCGGTGGCCAGGTTCCTGGGATTGATGCCCGGCCAACAGGCAATGGCGCACTTTCGGCTGTAGTGCACAAGCGATGGCGGCGGCCGAGGTTGCAATGAATCCATCAATGACAGTAACAATCCGGTGGCGGACACAACCTAATATCATGCCCGCCATGGCGGCAATCTCGAATCCGCCGGCACAGCGCAGGACCCGCAAGCGATCAGCGAAGGAATCAGGGCCATTCAACCCATGTTTTTCTAATACTGCCTGGATGACAGTTCGTTTCCGCTCCAGCGCAGCGCCCTGAACGCCGGTTCCAGCGCCCGTCACAGTAGAAGGAGAGCGCCCTGTTAGTGCAGCAGTGATGACGCTCGCGGCAGTGGTGTTGCCGATTCCCATCTCTCCGACGGCCACTAACTCCATTCCGTGGCGCTTGGCGTCAGCTGCGAGATCGGTTCCTGTTTGAATGGCGTGCAGCATCTCAGCTTCTTCCATAGCTTCGCTGCGCAGCATGTTACGTGTGCCGCGCCGGACTTTCTTATGCAAAACTCCTTGCTGGGAAGAAAAGTCAGCATCGACGCCCACGTCAACAATCACTACCTCCGCGCCGGCGTGCCGGGCGATAACATTAATGGCCGCGCCGCCGTGAAGAAAATTTAACACCATCTGCTGAGTTACTTCCCGGGGGTAAGCGCTTACGCCCTCCTCGGTAATTCCGTGGTCCGCCGCGAACACATAGACGGCCTTTCGTTCAACCCGCGGCTGTGCAGCCAGTTGGATAGAAACAATCTTTGCGGCGATCTCCTCAAGACGGCCCAGGCTACCGAGCGGCTTTGTAAGGCAATCGAGGTGAGAGCGGGCGCGTTCCAGCCAGCCGGCATCGGGTGGCTCGATAGCGTCTATGACCTCTTGCAGGGAGCCGTAATGGGTAGTGTCCGCTTTTTCAGTATGCAAGCTCAACGTGTGCCACCTCCGGAACAAAATCATTGGTGCGCCGCAGCAGTGGCAACGATGTGTGGCTGCTCAGACCGAAGGCCTGCGCAAGCAATTCAGGGCGAAGCAGTGCAGCAGCCGGGCCTTGCGTCAGCGTGCATTCATGAAGCAGAGTTACCGTCGGAAATGCCTGCTGAACGGCATGCAAATCATGGATCGCGGCCACCACGGTCACGCCTTCTGCGTTGAGCTTCAGCAGAAGCTCGAGGATTTCCGCCTGCCTCCCAATGTCGAGGTGCTGGGTGGGTTCGTCGAGCAAGAGCAGTTTAGGTTGTTGCGCCAGGGCGATGGCAATCTTCACCCGCTGCTGCTCGCCGCCGCTGAGCTGGTTGAAGATGCGTTTACGTAAATGCGTGATCTGGGTGCGATGCATTGCCTCATCAACCGCCCGGTAGTCTTCCGTGCGCAAGTTATGGAGCGCGCGCAGATAGGGGGTACGCCCTTGCGAAACCAGTTGCTCCACGGTGAAGTCAAAAGGCACGACCAACTGCTGGGGCACGAAGGCAATGAACTGGGCGATGTTGCGGCGGCGCATTTTGTTCAACGCGCATCCTTCGAGCAAAACCGAACCGGCTTGAGGCTTCAGAAGTCCGGTAGCCAGGTGCAGTAATGTGCTCTTGCCCACGCCATTGCGTCCAATCACAGCCACGCGATCGCCCTGGTGTATCTCCCAGGAAATCCCGTGGAAAATGCTGGCGGCGCCGTAAGAGAAGTTGATATTCCGCAATTCGAGCAATGTTCTCATAGCGCGTACTCCCGCTTGCTGCGGCGGAGCAGAAAGAGAAAGACGGGCCCGCCGATGAATGCAGTCAAGATGCCGACCGGAAGCTCGGACGGGGAGAGTACAGTGCGGGCCAGGGTATCCGCCAGAATCAGGAAGATGGCGCCGGCAAGGCCGGCAAGCGGCAACAGACGAAAGTGGTCTGGTCCA
>QIAW01000287.1:4341-4658 GCA_003225655.1 Acidobacteriota bacterium | reverse complement strand
AATGCGGTGGTGTTCCGAAGCGGTGGCTGCAAAAGAAATTTTACTGGCATAACCCGTTGCTGTATCTCCTTATTCTTGTCGGTCTGCTCATCTACGCAATTGTGGCCCTGATTGTGCGCAAGCAAGTGCAGCTCGCGGTGCCTCTTTGCGAGGAGCACGACTCTGCGCGGAAGACAAAATTATGGATTGGCGCGATTCTGCTGCTGGGTTGCGTCCCGCTGCCCGTGGCGCTGGGCATGTCGCTCAAAGCCGATTATGCGCCAGGGCTCGCGTTTCTTCTGGGATTTGTAATGTTTATCGCTGGGCTGGTCGTGATT
>QIAW01000287.1:3396-4082 GCA_003225655.1 Acidobacteriota bacterium | reverse complement strand
AAACAAAACGAATTCCTCTTCGAATGTCTGTTTGCGATGATGTTGCCGCTGGTTCCTGATGTAGCGGAGGGCTCTGCGCTCCTGCGGCTAATCGTGGTATCACTTCGTTAATTTTTCAGCATTGTGCGCCATCATTAACTCCTGACAGCATCCAGAATGCTGGCTTTAACAAGGTTCTTTGATAATCCAAAGCTGTGAGTTCTTGGGACGCGCCGACGATTCAGTCCTGGCTTTTGGGACCGGCGAACAGTAAGCCATTACACTACGTTCTTGTGTGCCCAGGTAGGGTTCTTGTGTACCCAGGTAGGCTCCAGTATTCCATTTAAGTTCAGTAACTTAGGACGGCTTTGCCTAGCATGCAAGGGGGGTGAGGTATTGATTGGGGGGTACTCCTCCTCGCGCTGTGCGGAATTATTTTGACCGTTTGTGCCGCACTGCCTGGTGTTGCAAGGCGAAGCTGAACCATAGCGAATTGGCGCCGTTGTAATCCAGAGTACGGTCGCCGGAGCCATAGCCCATGCGCTCGACGTGCAGGTTGCAATGCTGGCAAGGCGATTCGTAGACGATGGCGTAGCGGCCGTCGTAGCGGGTTCTGAAAGTTCCCACAGTTTTTCCGGAAGCGTCTTTAAGAGCAATATTGACGCGGCCGACGGGCCAGCCCTGCTCATCGGTGATGACGCCCTGGA
>QIAW01000287.1:0-3199 GCA_003225655.1 Acidobacteriota bacterium | reverse complement strand
GCTTCATGCGCTGCGCCGGCAAGGAGGTAAATTTGCGGATGGCATATTCCAGCGGCAGCACATGTTCCTCGCGCACGTATTTGCCAAGGATGCGTGGAAAGGTGCCATAAGCGCGGGGATGTGATTTGCTTTCGCCCATCGCTCCCTGGGGGTTGATGGCGCCGTAATCATTATCCACGCTCGCCCAGGGTTGCTGCATGGCCAGCTTGACGTCGTCTTCACTCATGCTGAAATACACCGCGCCGGTGTTGTCGTGGTCGGCGATCACCAGGTCAAAGAGCGTCTCCATGGGGTCCTTCGTTTGCAGGGCGGCGATCTGCGCGATGGTCTTGCCCTCGTACTTCTTCAGCTCGGGATTGAGGACAGAAGCCACCAGTATGCCTTCAGGGCCGTTCGCGCCATGCCACATGTTCTCCGCGCCCTTGCCCGATGGCGATTCCAGTTCTTTGCGGATTGCGGCGCGCGTTGCCGGGTCCTTGAGGCGCGCGATGAATGCATCTGTGCCGCCGGCGTGGTAGAGAGCGGGAACCGTGGCCCCGAGCGAGGTGGCTGATGCGATGTAAGGATACTGGTCGGCGGTGACGTCAATCCCTTCGGCGCGCGCCTTTTCAATGGCGGCGATCACCTGCGGCATCTTTCCCCAATTCTGCCGGCCGGCGCATTTGAGATGGAAGATCTCAACCGGGATGTGGGCCTCGCGCCCGATGCGGAAGGCTTCCTCCAGCGCCTGCATCTCGGTGTCGCTCTCGTTGCGTATATGAGAAGCATAGATGCCGCCGTGCTGGCCGGCGGTCTGGGCGAGGGCAATGAGCTCATCGGTCTGGGCATAGCTGCCGGGTGAGTAGATCAATGCGGAAGAGACGCCCATGGCGCCGTCATCCATGGCATCTTCCACCATCTGCTGCATCTGCTTCAGTTCCTGTGCGGTAGGCGGACGGTTCTCACGCCCAATCACGGCCTCGCGAAGCTGCGCCGCGCCCACGTATGTGCCCAGATTGATTCCGGAGCCCTGTTTTTCCAGCCGCCGGAAGTAGCCGTCGAGCCCGGTCCAGTCGATGGTGAGTTTGTAGTGATCGAGGAAGTCTTTGCTGGCGGCAATGGTTTCATCGGTTTGCGGGCTGACCGACTCCCCTTCCCCGGTGATCTCGGTGGTAATGCCCTGGGTCAGTTTGCTCACCGCCTGCCGGTCTATGAGCAGGTTCAGCTCCGATTGTCCCAGCATGTCAATAAAGCCGGGAGCGACCACCAGGCCTTTGGCGTCGATAGTGCGTTTGGCTGTCGCCTGTGGATCGGCGCTGCCCACAAAGGCAATGCGATCGCCGACGATACCGACGTCGGCATAGATCCAGGGATTGCCGCTGCCATCCACCACCCGGCCATTGCGAATCAGGACATCGTATTGCGGGTTCTGCGCGAAGGTGTAGAAGGAGAACAACAGGAAAACCAGCAGGAAGAGCAGTTTCATGGGCAGCCTCATAAGCGAAGCAAACCTTATATCAGACTTTCGAAGAATGAGGGCTGGGAAAGAGAGCCCTCTTGCAGGCTCAGCCGTCTAAGTCTTGATGTCCGGTAGCGCTGGTCATCAGGGTTCTTCCACCTGTACTTGGTTCAGTGGTATGGTGATTACTTATGAGCTCTTCAGGACTGCGGTATAAAGGCCTGGCAGCGATGGGCAGCATTGCAATGCTGGCGCTGACTGCTGGTTGCAATAAGAACGAAGCATCAGCGCATGCCGCTCCCCCTCCGACTCCAGTTCCCATGGCCGTGGCCCAGCCCACCCCCGTCAACATCTCGTCGGAGTACATTTCTACGCTGAAGTCGCGCAACACCACCAGCATTAATCCCCAGGTGGAGGGGCAGATCACGCAAATCTATGTGAAGTCGGGCGAGCGGGTGCAGAGGGGCGCGCTGCTCATGCAGATTGATCCTTTAAAGCAGCAAGCGACCACCGGCAGCCAGGAGGCAGCGCGCAAGGCGCAGGAGGCCAACCTGGAGTACGCGCAGAAGCAGCTTGAGCGGACCCGCAAGCTCTATGAGGCCGGCGTGGTCAGCAAACAGAATCTGGATGAAGCCGTAACAGCGCACGATGCCGCAGCCGCGCAGCTCAAGGCGCTGGAGGCGCAGGTGCAGGAGCAAAAAGAGCAACTGCGCTATTACCGCGTTGCCGCCCCGACGGGCGGAATCGTGGGTGACATTCCGGTGCACGTGGGCGACCGGGTGACCACCACCACCTTGCTCACCACCATAGACCAGCCGGGTGCGCTGGAAGCCTACGTCGAGATCCCGGTGGAGCACGCCCATGATGTGGGGCTAGGCAAACTGGTTGAGATTCTGGGCAATGATGGAAGCGTAGTGGCCGAGGGCCATGTCACTTTCGTCTCACCGCAGGTGAACGACGCCACCCAGACCATCCTGATCAAATCGCTGGTCGAGAACAAGCAGAATATCCTGCGCAACGACCAGTTGGTGCGGACCAGAGTAACCTGGGGAACACGGCAGGCTTTGCTGATCCCTGTTCTGGCGATTTCGCGCATCAATGGGCAGCCGTTTGCATTTGTCGCGGAGGGCGAACAAAACAAGCCGCTGATCGCCCACCAGAGGCAGGTGCAGTTGGGTGAGATGATTGGCAACGACTACGTGATTCTGGGCGGGATCAAACCCGGCGAGCGGATCATCACCGGCGGCACGCAGATGCTTGGAGAAGGAGTGCCAGTCCAGCCCAAAAGCTAGTACTCTGTTGTCAGTACTCAGTGCGCAATCTTGAAGGACCTGGACGACTATACTTCGCGCTTCTGCAGGCTGGTTCTAACGGAAAGCTGCTGATTTATGTTTGTTGATTTCTTTATCCATCGTCCCATCTTCGCCACAGTTTGCGCGCTGCTGATTATTCTAGCCGGCGCGGTGGCGATTCCTACCCTGCCAGTCGCGCAGTTTCCCAATCTGGCGCCGCCGCAGGTGAGCGTCAATAGTTTCTACAACGGCGCAAGCGCGCAGGTGGTGGAAACTTCCGTGACCACACCGCTGGAGCAGCAGATTAACGGCGTGAAGGGGATGAAATACATTACCTCCAACAGCGGCAACGATGGCTCCAGCAGCGTCAGCGCCACCTTCGATATCGGCCGCGACGTTGATTTGGCCGCGGTGGATGTTCAAAACCGGGTGTCCAATGTGCAGGGCCGGCTGCCCTCCGAAGTAAATT
>QIAW01000286.1 GCA_003225655.1 Acidobacteriota bacterium | reverse complement strand
AGCGAGGCGCTTGCGCCGAGTCGAAGGACCCCGAGAACGTTAGGGTCGCTCATACTATATCAAGGCATTTCCTGAATATTTTTTGCAGTGAAGATTTCACTCAGCAACCATAAGAAAAAGGCATCCTTTCACTACCATACATGCCTTGCCGCGAGAAAATACGTAAACAGAACGTACGTCCAGAAGAATGAAAAGAGCACGTGCATCCAGGTATTGAATTTATTCCCGCGCCACAGCAGCGAATCATAAACAAAGAACTGGATGAACAGCCGGCATAGCCAGAAAATCACTACCGCCGCCAGCACAACGCGGCTCAGCGGCGCCGGCTGCAGCAAGGCGTCGGTGTAGAACAGGGTGACACCGCCCATCAGCACAAGGGTGAGGGCGATGAAGAAGCAGTGGACCAGAAACATCTGGCGGTTCAGCAGCGACAGCTTGGCCAGATCTGCCTTCCATTCGAAGCGCTTGCCAAAGGCCCCATGCGCGATGCCCAGCGCGATCAGCAGCGCTCCCACGATTTTCAGGTTGATTTCAAGAGCCATGTTCGTGGACCAGAATAAACACGTGCACAAACGGTGTTACTGACATCTCCTCCTGTACCTTCAAATCCGCGGAATGCGCGGCATGCAGCCATTCACGGCGCGAGTGGAAATGAAGAAATCCGGGGCCGAAGGCCAGAAAATTTGCCGGGTCGCGCAGATGTTCCACCAGGATCACGGTGCCATTCGCGGCGAGCACCCGCGCGACTTCCTGGAAAAACTCTACCCGCGAATCTCTCTGCCGTAGCTCGTGCACCGAGAAGATAAGAAACACGGCATCACACGATGAATCCGGCAGCGGCAGATGGCGAAAATCCGCGGCCAGCGCTTTTGGCCCTCCAGAAGAAAGCGCGCGGGCCCTCGCTATCGAGGGCTCGGTCATCTCGGTTGGATCGTAGATGTCAAGGATTTGCCCGTCGCTATTAGGAAATACCGACCGCAGGATTTGGCTGGTTTGATCGAGACCGCTGTGGATGTTGACCCAATTGCGGGGCGCACGGGGAAGTCGCTCGCGCATCCAGCGAAAATCGTAAAGCGCCGATCGGTCGTAGATGTAATGCGATACCGCGAGCGAAGCCAGCATCCAGGCGACGGTGATGACAATGGCCCCCGCGAGAAGCAGGCCAAGGCTCCCACGCAGCCATGCTGCAGTGAGGCTTCCCGCCACGACTCCGATGATAGTGAATGCGTAGAATCCGCGGTTATAGCTGATAATTTCCAGCAATCCGTCATATCTGCCGCGGGCGCGCGTCAACATTCCGGGTTGGGCTACCTTGGTCATTGCGCTTTGATCACGGTCCGCACTCCCAACGATAAGCCACATCTTGCAGGTGAAACGCATTCGCCAGCCTGGGAACCGCCCGGCAAAATGGTTCCTGATTCAAGAATGTACATGTGGCTACATTCACGCGCACCGGCTGCGGGTTCCAATTCTCGCGCACGCCGCGGATCATGATGATCGAGTGCGTCTCCTTTTCGTAATCGAAGGTATACGGCAAGGGACCCGCAAACTTTCGCGCTTCTTTTTCATTCTCGAAAGGCGTGCCCTGCGCAACTCGCCCGAGTCATGTTGCAGCGAAACCCGGCAATGCTGATAGGCATAGTGGGTGAGCAGGTTTCCTGAGATCACCATCAGTCGTTTGTCAGTATCGGAGCGCAGAATTCTCAGCCCTCGTATGGAACCCGAAGCGGTATCGAGTCGCGCGAAGATGCGGTATCCAGAAAGAAAGAAATTCTGCCCCAGCATCCTTGGAAGCAGCGCCGGACGCAGGTTTTCCGTTTGCACCATGGCAATCGCCAGAATGCCAAACTCTTTATACGTATCGAGGACCAGCCCCGGCGGCAGCAGAGGCCGCAACAACTCTTGCGGAAAGGCATATGTAAGCACCAGCGAATGGCGGAAGAATGCCTCGACCGGCAGCGGATGTCTTTTCAATATGTGCAGCATGATCTAAATGCAGTCTAGCGCGGAACAGTGCTGTTCGATTTTTGATTTGATTTTTGAACGCTGTGTTCACATTTGAGCGCGATCATGCTGCGGCCAATTTATACTCTTGTGTGCACTCGAGGAGCCCAGAATGGAGCAGAAGCCGAAGCTGTTTTTGCTAGCTGTAGTGTTGTCCGCGCTTGCCGCTGGCCAGACCAACTCAAAAATGAATTCAAAGAAGGCCACCACTGCCAAGGAACAATCGAGCAAACAACACGTGACCAGCAAAGTCAAATCGCCGGCCTTTTCCCGTTTCGCCGATCAATTCATGCGCGAATCGCTGGCGCTCTCGCCCGTTAATGCCTCCCAGGCGGGATATCACCAGCACACTGATCCGGTCACCAAAAAGACCGTTGAGCTCGACGCGCATTTTATTCCGGCTGGCAACGACGCCTGCGTATAGAAACGCCTCTCTCCTCGCTGGGCGCGCAAGAGGCCGCCGACTGGCAGCTCATCCGCGATCAGATTTCGCTCAACCTGCTCGACCTCGACCAGATTCATTCTTACCAGCACAATCCCACCATCTACGTGGAGCTGATCGGCAACGCGCTCTTTCTCCCTCTCACCCAGAATTACGCATCGCAGGAAGTTCGCCTAGGCCACGTGCTCTCACGCATGCAGCAGATTCCGCGCCTGCTCGACCAGGCCAAAGCCGCGCTGGTGGATGCCGACCCCATCTACGTGAAGGTTGCCGGGGAAGAAAACGACGGCAACATTGACTTGATTCAAAGCGACATTAAGGAGCAGGTTACTCAGCTCTCGGGCGATCAGGCGGTGCAGCTCAATGCCAGGTATGAGAAGCTGGCGCCGCCGGCGATTGCCGCGCTGAAAAACTTTTCCCAATGGCTGCAGCAGGATTTAGGCAAGAGGCCCAACCCCCGCAGTTGGCGGCTGGGCAAAGAGTTCTATGACGCCAAGTTCAAATATGTCATGGAAACTGATATTACTCCTGAACAGGTATTAGCCAGCGCGGAAGCCGAACTCAAAAACGTGCGCGCCCAGATGCTCGAGATTGCGCTGCCTTTACACGTGCAGATGTATCCCGGTAGCGGCGGCTATTCCGAGCTTGCCGCGCGAGAGCGCGAGAACAAGATCATTGGCGAAGTCCTGGCCAAGATCGCCGCCGACCACGTGCAGCGCGACCAGCTCATCGAACACGTGAAGCAAGACCTCGACGGCATCACCCGCTTCATCCGCGAAAAGAAGATTGTCGGGCTCAGCGAGCGTGAGAACCTCAAAGTGATTTCCACGCCGGTCTTTATGCGCGGCACGTATTCAGTAGCGGGCTTCCATCAGGCGCCCCCGCTCGAGCCCGAGGCCGAGGCGGAATACTGGGTCACGCCCATCGATCCCAAGATGGCTGCCGAGCGCGCCGAATCGAAGCTGCGCGAATACAACAATTGGGTTCTGAAGTGGCTTACTATCCACGAGGCCCTGCCCGGCCATTACATTCAGTTCGAGCACGCCAACAGCGTCGAGCCCAAAGAGCGGAGGCTGCTGCGTTCCGTTCTGGGAAACGGCGCTTACATCGAGGGCTGGGCCGAATACATCGCCCAGGTGATGATGGAATCGGGCTTCGGTGACCGCGACCCGCGCTTCCTGCTCAGCATGAAGAAGATCAGGCTACGGGTGCTGGCCAACGCCATTCTCGATGTGCGCATGCACACCATGAACATGACCGACGACGAGGCCCTCGATCTGATGATGAACTCCGCCTTCCAGACCCGCGCCGAGGCCGAAGGCAAACTGCAGCGCGCCAAGCTGACCTCAACCCAGTTGCCGACCTATTACGTGGGCATCAACGAGTGGTGGGAGCTGCGCCACAAATACGAGGAAGCGAAAGGCAAGGACTTCAATTTAATGGAGTTCCATAACCAGGCTCTCGACCAGGGACCGTTGCCCGTGCCCGTGCTGGAGAAGATTTTGCTGGGGCGCTCTGGCAAGTAAAGCCGAATTGCGCGATGAAATTTGCAACAGACCGCGTGATATGCTGATTTCTTACGATTGTGCACCATCATTGAGAAGCAGGTGAGCCCGTGAGTCCTGAGCTCTTTGACAATCCATTGCCTGACGGACCGCGAAACCGGCTCCGCACCTTTCCAAGCAATACCGCGCCTGAAAGCGATTTTCCCCAGTAAATACAAGTAAATCGCCACTATTCTCAATGACCGGCCATTGCTTAGCAATACCCCCGCCCCCGAATACCTGGTCTCAGAATTCGCACGAGCCACTGATCATAAAGTCTTTTCTACGACCGCAGCGCGGCCAGCGTTTCGCGAATGCCGTCATCGTACGAGGTCCGGCGTAGTCCCGGTAGCAGGGCGGTCAGCCGGTCATCGTTCAGGATCACGGGGTTGGTCATCAGGTAGTGCATCTCCACCAGCTCGCGAACCAGAGGATTGAACAGGCCAACTGCACGCAGCATGAGTTTATTGGCGACCATGTATTTCGGTGGGCGCCCGGCCGCGGCGAAGATCTTTTCCGCGAAGGCGCGTGTGGTGATTGTGCCGCTGCCGGCGAAGTGCCACGCCTGCCCCCAGGCGCGATCTTCGCTCAGGAGTCTGGCTACTACAGGCCCCACGTCGGGCACGTACATAAACTGATGCGGCTGGTCGATGGGGCCGATGAGCTGCGCGCGTCCGCCTTTTTTCGCGGCCTGGAAGGCGCTCCACAGGAAACTCTTATCCACGTTGGGGCCGTAGAAATCGGGAAGCCTCAGCTCGCAGGCCTGGATCTTGCCCGACTCGTGCGCGGCGAACAAGACGTCTTCCTGTTCTTTGCGCATCGTTCCTTTAAACGTCTGGCCCTTGAATGTGTTCGGCGTACGTGGATGGTCCTCGGTTACGGTTGGCGTCTGCGGCATTCCATAGGGATAAACCGTGCCAATCAGCAGAATGCGCCGCACTCCGGCTGCAATTGCGCCATCAACCGTCTTCTTCATCAGCACCGGATGCAGCGCGAACTGCCGGTAGTCCACACCTACAAGATAAATGATGGTCTCAAGCCCCTCGGCAGCCTGGCGGACCGAAGCAGGATCATCCGGGTTCCAAGTCGTGACCTCCGCCAACGGGTCTGCGCCGAAGGTCGTCTGCAGGGAATTGCGAGAACGTCCGACCACGCGATAAGGTGTGTTGTCATTCTGCAGGGCGGCAGCAATGCTTTTTCCCACCGCACCTGCTGCTCCAAACAATGCGATCTTCGCCATCTGCGCCTCTCGTGCCAACTATAAACATTGTCACACAGAGCGCCACGGACTCCGGAGAGGTTGCCGAGTGTTTGTTACTATTCTTTGAGCCATGATGAAACCATCACAATTGGATTTATCCAGAGTAACAGGCTGCACAACAGGCGCCTGCCGCACAATGGCCGTATATCGAAAAAGATCTCCGGCGCGCCGCATCTCGAGGCCGGCCCTTCTGAGTTTCTCTCTGCTTTTGTGTCTTTTCGTTATTGAAAAGGCTTCGCTTGCGCAGGAGGTCGCGCTCACGTTCGATGACCTGCCGGCGCATGCTCCACTGCCTCCGGGCGTGACCCGGGCCGGCGTTGCCAAACAGATCATCAAGGCGCTTGAAAGTGCTCATGTGCCCAAGAGCTACGGTTTCATGAACGCCGGAAAGCTGCAAAAGGTTCCGGAAGACGTTGAAGTATTGAAGCTGTGGAGAGTGGCCGGGCTTCCCCTGGGCAATCACACCTATTCACATATGAGCCTCAACGCGAACACGGTAGAAGCTTTTGAACAAGACATTCAGGCCAACGAGCCATTGCTTGACTCCATGATGCATGGCAAGGACTGGCGATGGTTGCGTTATCCCTATCTTTGGGAGGGCGACACGCGAGAAAAGAGGCGCGCCATACGCTCGTACCTTGCAGAGCACAAATATCACATAGCGCAGGTAACGCTCGACTTCGAAGACTGGGCCTGGAACAGTCCTTATGCCCGGTGCTCCGCCAAGAATGATACCCAGGCGATTGAGCAGTTGAAGGCAAGTTATCTGAGCACGGCTGCCGAGTACATCAGCTTTGGCCAGCAGCGGGCGCGACATCAAGCATGTCTTATTGCTGCACGTTGGCGCCTTTGACGCCGTGATGCTGCCGCAGTTAATTGACCTGCTGAAGCAGCGGGGATTCAAGCTGGTTACGCTGCAGCAGGCAGAGAAAGACCCTGCATATAGGAGCGATCCCGATATGGGGCTGAAATGGGGCGGAACATTGCTGGAGCAGATGATAGAAGCCAGGCATCTGCAAATTCCGCCGCATCAAGAGAAGCCGATGAAGGAGCTTGACGCCATGTGCCGTTAACTTGCGGATGGCCTGCGCAGGCCCTCAAGCTTCATGCTGCGGCCAACTCATTTATTTGCAGGCAAACAGATCTTCAGTGCTGCCGGTCGTCATCACAATCCTGATCACCGGTGACTCCGGTAGCCGGATCTCCGAAACAAAGCTTCCCACCACCTTCGTCGTCGCCTGACCTGGTGCCGAACTGCGTACCATCGAAGGCCGCGAACAGGCCGCGTCCGCCGGCTTGCCGGGATATTGTTGCCAGGGCATCCTGTGCGCTCGCAGGACCGGCAGAGGCATTTTGTGATGCATCGGTCACGCAGCTTCCGGTGCAGCCGTCGGCGTAACCCACCAGGACGCGCCCGAACTTGTCGACCGTGATGTCGTTAAAGTCGAGCAGGTTGCGGCAGGGATTGCTGCCTCCCTGGTTCCAGATGCAGCCGCGCTGCACGGGATCAGAGGGCGTTGCGTCAACCGTGGTCCACCTGCGCCCGCCATCGTAGGTGAAAGCTACATAGAGATGCCAGACGCCGAAGAAGTCGCCCGATTGCGTATCCCCCGCTGTGGGGGTGCCCAGGAAGGCGAATGCGGCGCGGTTATCGTCACCGGCGATCACCTCGGCGAACTCGGCATTCTGGATGCGGAATGGAGTGCCGGCGTCCTTCGATTTCAACCAATGCACTCCGCGGTCGTGGGAGACGGCGATCTTCGCATGTCCGTCAGCGTTCACGTAACCAAAGTAGATGGTGTTGTTTGCGCCCGCGGCGACCGAGGGGTCACTGCCCGGACTGATGCTTTGCGCGTCTGGCACCGTGCGCACCGTCCAGGTCAGACCGTTGTCGGCAGAAACCGCCACGCCGGGCCGGTCGACGTTGCTGGCGTCTTTGCAGCGCTCGTTGGGAACGTACACGGCGCCATCGGGAGAGACGCGGACGTGACCGTGCAATCCACCGCAGGTGCCCGGCGCCACGGGAAGATCGACCCCATTGACGGTAGTAAACGTGTAAATGGGAACACCAGGGCCGAAGGTCAAGCCGCCATCATCGCTGCGTGAGCAGAAGGCGGTCGCGATATCTTGCGAGCAATAGTAGATTGCGTGTGGATACGCCGTCCGCGTCGCCGGAGCGGGCGAGGCGTACGGACCTCCTCCCACCGTCTGGTGGTCCACACCGGCCGGCTGGCCGGAGCCCTGGGTTGGCAGCCAGGTGTTGCCGTCATCATCAGTGAAAGAAAGTTCGCTGGTAACGCCGTTGAGCTGGGATGAAAAAGTCCGATTCGGACCGCCGAAGTGGCCATCATCAGTGAAAAGTATGGGATCTAGACTCACGCGCGCGAAAGGCGAACGCTTGTCTTCCCAGGCCGCGCTCGCGGGCTTGCTGGCATCGTTGAAGGTCACGCGCAGGGTGTGGTTTCCGGCTTCAATGAAGGCCTTACCGGTATTCCAGTTGACCCCGATGGAAGGCTCGCCCGCGCTGTGCTGTCCGGCGCTGCTTGACCCCAGGGCGGCAGGGATGTTGTCCGGCGCGGGGTAGCTGATAAATGCCGGCGCCCCGGGAGCTGGAGGCGGAGGAGGTGGCGTAGTTGGCCGGGGTGCAACCGTAAGCGTCGCCACCACGTGAGCAGCGGTGGGTACAGGTGCGGTCGCAGCCACAGAACGAATGTGCCAGAGGCCATCCACCGGATCGGTGAGCGTGAGGTCTTCCTCGCCCGCTCCGGTTGAGGTGTCGTCAGGTGAACCGGGGCCATGGTCCGCTGCGTTGGGGCTGATGGCAAAGATATCCAGATCGGTGGGTACCGTGCTGTTCCAAGTGTATTTCAGCGTGAGCTTAGCGGTATTGGTTTTGTAAAAAGTCGCGGCCGATGTGGGCAACACGATGGTCAAATCGTGGTTGTCGCACAGCACCGGTGGACAGGTATCCTGGATT
>QIAW01000036.1 GCA_003225655.1 Acidobacteriota bacterium | reverse complement strand
GGCGAATCCATCGTGATGGCGGGTGGTGAGCACGGCATAGCGAAATCCGGCAGCCTTGGCGGCGCGCAGCCACACGTCTGGATCGTACTTGTCAGGATTGAACTTCTCAGCCAGCGACCAGTAGTGGCGCGGAGTGGTGGCAGACTTCCACTCATGAGCGGCAATGATTCTCTTGGTCTCTTCCGGAGTGAGCTGCGTACCCGAGAGCTCGCGCCCGGCGACCATGGACCACGAAATGCCGTATTTGGCCTCGACCGTCGAAATGCCCCAGTGAATAAACAGGCCCAGGCCGGCGTCGGGATACCATTGCGCGTCAGGATGAGTTGTGCGATGAAACGAGGATGGCGTTTTTTCTTCTTTGACTCCGATGGCGGAGTGCTCGTCGCGGACCGTGGTGTCTGATTTCGGTGGCTGCTGGCTGAACGCAACCGCAACTCCGAATAGAACCAAGCAAGAGATCGCTGTTGTTGTGCTCAGTTTGTTTCTGAACGGGGAAGCCGGAGAGTATTTAAACAATGGCGTGATCCTCTGATAAGACGCTGGTCAGAATTTCGTTTAGTTGAGAACGATGCTCATTATACCAACCCGAGTTCCGAGGCATGGTCCGGAGTGTAAGCAGAAGAAAACAGGAATTCCTTACGGTATACGAATAACGATGGGTGAGATCGCTATTTTGGTTCTTTGCGTTTGCGGAGAACCGTGAACCTGAACAGCAGAAATAGCGCAGGAATCGCCACAGCCCACACCACGTAGAACACCCAATCGGATGGGCCGGAATGACCGGCGAGCTCCATGTGCAGAATAGGCTCGAGTTTCCAAAGGATGGGAGTCAGCAACATGAGATGATCCATCCTGCGGGAAAACCAATTACAAGAGCGAGCGCGATTGCGAGTGCCGTTCGCATTGGAGCATCAGAGATCTGACGTCATGCTGCCCAACAAAGTCTACCACTACATTTTCTGAAAATTCTTATTGCGCAGCCGGCGATTGCCTGTATACTGCAATTGCGGGCTTGTTCCGCGCGCTCGTTGATTCCGAGAACAAGGGCCGCCTGAGGAGGTAGCCACCGAAATTGAAAACAGCCGTACAGCAGCAATCCATTCCTGCAGTTGAATCTGACACTGTGGCCGCTGGTGGCGGCGACGTTCTTCATGGTCTCAGGCGGTACCTATGGGACCGAAGACACCGTGCACGGCGCCGGATACATGGGCGCCATCCTGATTTTTCTGATTACTCCCGTGCTCTGGAGCCTGCCCACGGCCTTCATGATTGGCGAGTTGGCCAGCGCGCTGCCGGAAGAGGGCGGATTCTACGTCTGGGTGCGCCGTGCTCTGGGGCCCTGCTGGGGATTCCAGGAGGCGTGGCTCTCGCTGGTGGCCAGCGTCTTCGACATGGCGATTTATCCGGCGCTCTTTGTCGAGTACCTGAATCGCCTGTTCCCATATTTTGGGATCGGACATCGCGGAGCACTTGTAGGGTTGGCGATTGTGACCGTGTGCGCGCTGCTGAACATTGCGGGGGTGCGCCTGGTGGCGCTGACTTCGCTATGGCTGTTTGTGCTGCTCACCATGCCATTCGCCGTGCTGATCATTGTCGCGCTGTGGAAGCACGGCATGTTCAGCGGGCAGACAGTACAAAGTTCGGTGCATGTGGACATGATGATGGGCATTCTCTGAAGTCAGCAATCCGCAGCGGACATACTCGCGCGCCATGCTGATTACCGTCGGCATTGTGGCGCTGAGCTACATTTTGCCGGTGCCGGCGATGTCAGTGACGGGAATACAGCCCAACGCTTTCGTCACCGGGTCATGGGCAGACCTGGCAGCCCAGGTCGTTGGGCCGTGGCTGCGCGTGGTGCTGGTTGCAGGCGGCATGCTCAGCGCGTTTGGCATGTTCAACTCGCTGGTCATGAGCTATTCGCGCCTGCCCCTGGCGATGGCGCGCGATGGCATGCTGCCGCGGGTCTTTGCGGAGGTTCATCCCAAGAGCAAGGCGCCGTGGGTGGCAATTCTAAGCCTGGCTGTCTGTTGGGCTTTGTGTCTGGGCCTGAGTTTCGAGCGGCTGGTAACCATTGACATTCTGATTTATGGCTTGAGTCTGCTGCTGGAGTTTGCGGCGCTGGCGGCGTTGCGCCTGCGCGAGCCTGATCTGCCACGTCCCTTTCGTGTGCCCGGCGGGACGTTCGGGGCGTTTGCCGTGGGCGTGTTTCCCATGCTGTTGCTGGGCTTCTCGGTGGTGCGCAGCGAGAGCGAGCGCATCGCCGGGATGAATGCGCTGGCGTTTGGGTGTCTGCTGATCGCGACGGGATTCGTGGTGTATTTCTTACGGAGCGCTGCAATCAGAGATCGTCAATCAACTGAAAGCACTTAGCATTGCTTATTTTGATCGCTCTAAAAGCTCGGCCAGATGGTTTCCCCAGATTGCCGGAAGCGAGTGTGTCCCATGTCCGCGGGTCTCGTCGCTGATGGGCAGCAGCACGAACTTGCCGTTCTTTACGCGCTCGATGTCGCGGTCAATGATCTTCAGCTCGGGTGGATTAATCGCGTCATCGGCAGAGTTGATGGCGGTAAGCGGAGCGCTGATTTTTTCCAGTTGCGGTTCCGGGTTGTAGTTCCGGGAGGCGTCAAAGTAGTAGAGCATGTCGTTAGCGTCAGTGGCTTAAGGGCTGCTGCCCATGATGAGCAGAACGTGGAGCGCAGCAGTGAGTCCATGAGGCTGGGCTTTGTATTCTCCATTGTTCCAGTCGGGATCGGTGCGGATATCATCCATGATCATGCGCCGCATCATGCGGTTGCGTCCGGCAATCTCTACCGGCTGGCTGGCCAGCGGCATGAGCGCATCCATGAAGTCCGGATGCTGCTCGCCCCACAGCCATGTGTGCATGCCGCCCATCGATGTGCCCAGCACCAGCCGCAAGTGGTTCACGCCAAGTCCCTGAGTGAGCAACCGGTATTGCAGCTCGATCATGTCGTCGTATTCGTAATGCGGGAAGCGCATGCGCAGGCCATCGCTGGGTTTGCTCGATTGCCCATGTCCGACGTTGTCGGGCAGGATGATGAAATATTTTGCGGCGTCGAGCAGTTCGCCAGGAGCAAAGAGTACGCCGGCAAAATTGGGTGTCAGAAAATTGCGTCCTGAGCCGCCGGTACCGTGCAGGATGAGGACCGCATTACGCACCTTGCCGTTTGCATCTTTCTGCGCCGCTCCCAGAGTGTAGTAATGCAGCTTGACTTCGGGAAGGCGCTCGCCTGATTTGAATTGGAAGTCCTTGACGACAAAATTGCCCTCCTGGGGAGCGGGATAATCAGCAGCGGAGGCCAGAGAAGTCAGTGCCAGGAGTGACAGCAGGAGCGCGGAAAGAAATTTCATAGGGATCTCCAGTTTTTTTACAACCCGTAGCCCCCAGCAGTTCTTCTATTTGCTTGGGGGATTGGCCGGCTTCCCCCATAATATAGGCAGACAATACTACTATGGCAAAACGAAAAAGCCAGGGCGCCTACATGATCAGCACCGTCGCTGAAATGTACGAAATTCACCCGCAAACCCTGCGGCTTTACGAGCGCGAGGGCCTGCTCAAACCTTCGCGCACCGAAGGCAACACCCGCCTGTATACGGAAAACGACCTGAAGAGGTTGGAGGTGATTCTGTCGCTGGCGCGAGACCTGGGCGTGAACATCAGCGGGATTGCGGTCATTCTGCAATTGCGCGAACGCATGGAAGAGATGCAGCGGCAGATGCAGGAGTTTGTGAATTTTGTGGGCAAAGAAGTCATGGCCCGCCGCGACGCCCCTGATCCGGCGCGCGGAGCCATTGTTCCCATCCGGCGTACGGCGGTGGCCGAAGCCACGCCTCCGAGAGAAAGAAAAAGATAGCTCTTAGCTTTTAGCCCTTAGCTCTTAGCTGAAGAATGATCTCGCAACCGAAAAGGTACGTCAGCACAGCCAACTGAGAACTGAGAACCGGAAACTGAGAACTGCTCTTCCATGCCTGAACTTCCTGAAGTTGAAACCATTGCCCGTGGGTTGGCCAAGCGTGTTACCGGAGACGTGATCGAATCGGTCTGGATTGGCAGCAAGCCAGAGCCGCTCAAGTCTTCTGCGCGCGCAATTGCCGGATTGCTCGAAGGGGCCGGCATCGAGCGGGTGCACAGGGCGGGGAAGCACATTGTGATTGACCTCAACCGTGGGCCGGGAAAAGACCTCGCCGGATACTGGATTGTGCACCTGGGAATGACCGGCAGGCTGCTGGTCGCCGCTCCCGAGGCGGAAATTGCCAAGCATACCCACCTCATTGCACGGCTTGCATCAGGACGCGAGCTGCGCTTCGTGGATCCCCGGCGCTTTGGCAGATTATCGGTGATGAAAGCCGCCGGCCGAGACCAGAATGGGAACCTCTTTTCTGGAGAAGAGCCCCTGGAAATCGAATCCCAAGCCTTTGCGGCTTTATTTCGCAAGCGCAATACTTTCATCAAGAGTGCACTGCTGAACCAAAAACTATTGCGGGGAGTGGGCAATATCTACGCTGATGAGTCGTTGTTTCGGGCGGGAGTGCGTCCCCGGCGGCGCGCGGGCAAGCTGACCCAGGTTGAGTTGCAACGTTTACGTGAGGCCATCCGCCAGGTCCTGCGCGAGGCCATTGCCGCGGGCGGCTCTTCTGTTTCCGATTATGTGGATGCTTCGGGTGAAGAGGGATTTTTCCAATTACAGCACCGTGTCTATGGCCGTGAAGGCGAGCCATGCTTGGTTTGCAAGACTCCCATCAAGCGGGTGGTGATCGGCGGCCGCAGCTCGCATTATTGTGCGAATTGCCAGAAATAAGTCAGTACTCAGTACACGGTACTCAGTACTCAGAAATAGGTACTCAGTTGTCAGTATTCAGCGCAGGCGTAAGCGAATCTGCATTCACGCACTGGAGAATTGCTGTTTATGGACTGGCTGCACCCCTTTGTTGTTCGCGTACTCGAAACTAGAACTGTGAACTTTGTACTGAGTACTGACTAGGCAGCCGTGCCCTGCACGGGGTACTCTAATAGTTATGCCAGCATACGCAATTGGGGTAGATCTCGGCGGGACGAATCTGCGCATCGCCGCGGTAGATGCGGCGGGCAACCTGCTGCAAAAAATCACCACCGGGGCCCAGGTCGCAAAGGGGCGCGATTTTGTGGTGGCAGAGATGACGGATGCGATCCGCCAGCTTTCAGCAAAGTTCGCGTCGCTGGGAGAGCTGACGGGTATTGGCATCGGCGTTCCCGGCATCCTTGACATGGAGACCGGCGTAGTTCGGAAGTCGCCGAACCTGCCGGATTGGATCGATTATCCGGTGCGCGAAGAGATCGAGCGCCGGCTCAAAACCCAGGTCGTCCTGGAAAACGACGCCAATGTCGCGGCCCTGGGCGAAAAGTGGCTGGGGGCGGGCCGCGAAGTTGACAGTCTGTGCATGATTACCCTGGGCACCGGCGTGGGCGGCGGGCTGATTTTGAATAGAAGAATCTGGCGCGGCATGAGCGGGATGGCCAGCGAGTTAGGGCACATCAACGTTGAGCCGGAAGGCCCACTCTGCGGTTGTGGCAGCCGGGGATGTCTTGAGCAATTTGCCTCAGCCACCGCCATCAAGCGCATGGCCATAGAAGCCATCGCCAAAGGCGAAGCGCCGGAGTTGGCGCGCGCCATGAAAGAAGAGCCGGAGTTCAGTTCGCGCATCGTCTACCAGATGGCGGTGCAGGGTGATGGCGCGGCGCAGCAGATATTCCGGGTCGTGGGTGCGGCCCTGGGTAGCACGATCGCAGACCTGGTCAATATCTTTAATCTGCCAATGTACGTGATCGGCGGCGGAGTGGCCAGCGCATGGGATGCATTCGCCCCGGCCATGATGGAAGAGGTGCGCACACGTTCGTTCGTTTATACCGCAACCGAACCCGACCCCAACCTGCCTAACAAGAAAAAAACCATCATTACCCGCGCCCTGCTCGGCAGCGATGCCGGCCTGTATGGCGCAGCGCGGTTGCCGCTGCTGGAAGTTCGTGGAGCAGTCGCTGTTAGCTCTTAGTTTCCATCACATCAATTCACAGAGCTTCATTTTGATTTCGAGGCTACAGTTCGCACGGCGCGGCGCAGGCTCTCGACCTCTCCGGCACTGAGGGAGCGAAAGCGCCCGGGTTCCACATCGAGCTCCAGCGGCCCATAGCGTACGCGTTTGATTTTCTCTACGCGATGGCCGATGCGCTCGAACATGCGGTGGATCTGGCGGTTGCGTCCTTCGATGAGCGTGACTTCATACCAGGGATTCGGGGCATTGTGGGCGAGGCGAATCTTCGCCGGAGCGGTTTTCATGCGGCGGCCCTCGACGCCCGCGGAGATGGAAATCCCGCTGCGCAGTTTGGCCAGGCCGGCCTCTTGCGGCTTGCCGCTGACCTTGACGAGATATGTTTTAGGCACATGGGAAGCAGCGCGGGTGAGCTGGTTGGCCAACTCGCCATCATTGGTCATCAGCAGCAGGCCCTCACTCGCCCAATCGAGTCTGCCGACAGGATAAACGCGCTCGTTGATGGATGTCTTGCCGGTTCGCAACAGATCCATGACCGTAGGACGTCCTTCTGGGTCGCTGACCGTAGTGACGTAGCCTTTGGGCTTGTGGAGCACCAGATAGGTTTTACGCGCACTGCGATTCGGCGAAAGAAGTTTGCCATCGACTTTGATGTGGTCATGCGCCGGGTCGGCTTTGCTGCCCAGTTCGGTGATCGTTTTTCCGTTCACCGAAACACGGCCCGCGGTGAAACGATCCAAAGCAGTTCTCAGTTGTCGGTTCTCGGTTCTCAGTTGGGAGTTCAGCTATTCGCGCTGACCTGTTGCACCGATAAAATTTCGGGCTGTGCTGCCGTAGGTCACAAAAGTGTGTCGGGTTTTAGCCCCTGCAACTCATTGGCGCTCTCATTCAGTTCCGCGGACACTCCGTTTTGCGAATTCTCAGATTCTGGTTCCGCTGCAGCTTCGGTTTGAGAATTTCCTGGGGTCTGCGGCTCGGGCTCCACATCAGGAACACCCGTCGCATCGGCGATGGCGACTTCCGCAAACAATCCTTGCTGGCGCAGCGACTCGCCGGCCAATTTTTCGAACTCTTCCACGCTGGGCATCTCGTTAAGATCGCTCAGCCCAAAGCGCAGGAGAAATTCTTTGGTGGTTTTGTACAGAATGGGCCGGCCCACGACGGCTTTGCGTCCGGAGGTGGTGATGAGCTTGCGGTCCATGAGCGTGGCCAGCACCCCGGAGGTATCGACGCCGCGGATCTCAGCGATCTCGGGGCCGGTGATGGGCTGCTTATAGGCGATGACGGCCAGGGTTTCGAGCGCGGGCAACGAGAGCCGAATGGGCGGCTTCAGGCTCTTGGCGAAGGCGCGCACCGCGTCATGGTGCTCGGGTTTGGTGCTCATGCGGTAGCCGCCCCCGATTTTGCGCACCTCGATGCCGCGCTGGTCGGAGGCAGAATCCGCAATCAGCTCTTCGACCGCGGAGCGGACCCGCTCTTTGGCGGCGGAAAGCTCCTGTTCCCCCAGCTCCTCTTTGAGGATAGCGGCAATCTGATCAATGCCGACCGGGTCTTCGGCGGCGTAAATGATGGCTTCGATTTTTGCTTTTAAATTCATAAAGACTGCTGCACATCGACAGCTACTAGCCACTAGCTCCTAGCTGTTTTTGGGTCTCTGCAACGAAAACAAAACTTATCCCTTCCAGATTCAAAAACAGCTAGTAGCTAGGGAGCTGTTTTACCAGTAGCTCCTAGCTGTTACTAATTCTGAAAGAACACGATCAAATTTATGCCCTGCGCGCTCAGCAACAGCTAGAAGCTAGAAGCTGTTTTATCTCCAATCATCTCTGACCGCAGCCGATTCCCCTTCCGCGAAGACGGCGTCGAACATCTGATGTTTCTTGATCAGAATATCGCCGAAGACGCGGTCTTGCCGTAGCAGGATGGCCTGCAGCCGCACCAGCTCGAGCAGCGCCCCGGATGGGTCGCTCTTCCAGAAGCAACCGGCGGCGCATGTAGTCGATCATCTGCGAGACGGTAACGGTTTCTTCATCCACCTGCAGCAGTGGTCGCGAGCGGGCGCGGGCCAATATTTCCTGGAATGTGCGGACCAGGTCCACCACATCAGCGGCCAGCTCGGGCTCGGTGCCTTCGGCGTCTTTGAACTCCTTGAGCGATGGATTCGACCACACCGCATGTTCTATCTGCTGTTTTTGCAGCAGCATCTGGGCCGCATTCTTGAATTTTTCGTGCTCCAGCAGGCGCTGCACCAGCTCTTCGCGGGGGTCATCCTGCTGCTCAGGCGGCGCATCGGGATCGCGCGGCAGCAGCATCTTCGATTTGATGTGGATCAGCAGAGAAGCCATGTAAATAAATTCGGCGGCGATATCAACGTCGAACTGCTTCATGCGCTCCACATAGGTAAGAAATTGCGCCGTGATGCGGGCGATGGGAATGTCGTAGATATCGATATCCTGCTTGCGGATGAGGTCGAGCAGAAGATCGAGCGGGCCCTCGTAAACTTGCGAGACAGTGACGGCAAAAGGGAAGTCGCTGACGCGCTGCGCCGCAACTGAATTGGCCGCAGAGCGAACACTCGAAGCAGGGCCGGGACCGGGTTGGGGAACGTCTGGCATTATGAGTTCGGCTTGCCCGCGGCGCCTGCAACAGGGGCTTCAAATTCCTTCGACATGTGCATGGCGGAGCGGGCCTCCTGCATTGTGGCCTCAGCGGCTTTCCCGGCCTTGGCCGAGCCGGCTTCCAGAATATCCCATGCCAGGCGTGGATTCTGTTCATATTTTTTACGCCGCTCCTGCATGGGGGCAAGCCTGGCGACAATCGCGTCTGCCGCCCACCCTTTGCACTCGATGCATCCGATGCCGGCGGTGCGGCAGCCGGCGTAGACTTTCGCCATAGTGTCGGCACTGCTGAAGATTTTGTGCAAATCGCCTACCGGACACACATCGGGATTTCCCGGATCGGTGCGCCGCACCCGCGCCGGATCGGTCACCATGGGTTTCAGCTTTTGCCTTACCACCGGCTCGGGATCGGTCAGTAGGATGGTATTGCCGTAAGATTTCGACATCTTGCGCCCGTCGGTGCCGGGCAACTTAGGCGCAGGCGTGAGCAGCGGCTGCGGCTCGGGAAAAACAAAGTAAGTTCTGTCAGGGCTTTCCATCCCCGGTGGCACTGCCCGCTTAGGATAGAACTGGTTGAATCGACGCGCGACTTCGCGGGTGAGCTCGATGTGCGCGACCTGGTCGTCTCCTACGGGAACAAAGTCGGCCTGATACATCAGAATGTCAGACGCCATCAAGAGTGGGTAGCCCAGAAAGCCATAGGTGCTCAGGTCCTTGTTCTTCAGGTTCTGCTGCTGTTCTTTGTAGGTGGGAACGCGTTCCAGCCATCCCAGCGGCGTAACCATGGAAAACAGGAGATGCAGCTCGGCATGCTGGGGTACGTGCGACTGAATGAAAATAGTCGAACGTTCGGGATCCAATCCCGCGGCCAGCCAGTCCAGAAAGACCTCTATGCAGTTTGCTTTGATCTGCGAGGTATCGGCGTAGTCGGTGGTCAGGGCATGCCAGTCGGCAATGAAGAAATAACAGGCATATTTGCTGCTCTCCTGCAGCTTAACCCAGTTCTCCAGCGCGCCCACGTAGTTTCCTAAATGAAGTTTGCCGGTGGGGCGCATGCCGCTCAGCACGCGCGGTTTTTGTGTAGACGTTGGTTCAGATGACATTCATCTCTCGGAGACGCAGGTTTTAATGATGGTAACATGCAGCAGTTTCAAGTTTCGAGTTTCAAATGTTTTCGCCGCGGATGAACGCGGATCAACGCTGATTGTTCAATTAACATGTCAACAACGCCAATATGTCTTATTTTTTCTCCGGTGACGGACGCAAATCAGCGGGAGCAATGGTCTTCACCTTCAGCGTCCTGGCGGGAATGCCGCCTTTGATGTGATAGGGCTCGACATCTTTTGTGGCCACACCCATCGCTCCCAGTATCCCATGCTCGCCCACCTTCACGCCGCTGAGCACGGTGCCGTGGTAGGTGATGCGCGCCCTGGGACCGATCTCGGTCGCAGTGTTGGTGATGATCATGCCGTCATTCAGGTCATGCTCATGTGAGTAGACGTTGGCGTAGTCAGAGACGGAGCTGCCTTCGTGAATGATGATCTGGCCGCGGTCGTCGAGCAGAACGTATTTGTGGATGGTGCAGTTGTCTTCCACCGTGAGGTTGTAACCAAAGGAAATCTCAACTCCGTGGAAGATCTTCACGTTTTTGCCGATGGATTTGAAGATATGCCGCGCCAGCATGGCGCGCACGCGAAAACCCAGCCAGTGGTTGAGGCCAACGGGAGAGCGGTCATACATCATCCAGAACCAGATGAGCGGCTTGCGCTCGGCATATTTCACCGGGTCAATGTCGCCGTAGTATTCCGGCTCCAGCGTTGTATTGCGCGGATCGAAAGAGTGCACCAGCGCCTGCTGGGCCAGCGGCTCGGTGGGCTTGGGCTCCCGATATCCCGCCCCGAGGTACAACTCATGCAGGGCATTGCGCACCACCAGGCTGCGGTGCTCGGGATCGCGGTTCATGAATTCACGGTCAAGGGCTTCGACCCAGCCAAGAAATATTTTTTCGGCGGCGGGCGTGGGTCCGAGTTGGCGATAGTCGTAGCGGGGCATGGGAAGTAGGAAGTACGAATTACGAATTACGATTTGTGACGTTTGATTTGCGATTTACGAACTACGATTAAGAACTGTGATTCGACAAAATTAATAAATCTCGAATGCGCTTCTAATTCGTACTTCTTACTTCGTACTTCATTACTTCGTAAATCGTACTTCCAAAATCGTACTTCCAAAATCGTACTTCTAACTCTTTCTCTTCAGGACAGAGCGGACGGCTTTGACGATGTAAGGCGCAGTGAGTCCGTATTTTTCCATGAGCTGGTCGGGAGTTCCCGACTCGGCGTAGGTATCCTGGATGGCCACAAACTCCATGGGAACCGGCCTGGACTTGGCCACAGCCTGCGCCACGTGCGCGCCCAGGCCGCCATCAAGCAGGTGCTCTTCGGCCGAGACGATGGCCCCGCACTCGCTGGCCGCTTTGGCAATTGCAGCTTCATCCAGCGGCTTGATGGTATGCATATCAATGACGCGGGCGCGGATGCCCTCTTCTTCAAGTTGCGCTTGCGCCTGTAGGGCATAGCCGACTTCGAGCCCACAGGCAACAATGGCTACGTCGCGTCCGTCGCCGTGCACCTTGGCTTTACCAATCTCGAAGCTATCCTGGGCTGAATAGATGATGGGGGCCTTGGCGCGTCCCGTGCGCATGTAGACCGGCCCGTTGTGCTCGGCCATGCGGTGCACCAGGGCGCGTGCGCAGAACTCATCAGAAGGGACCAGGACTGTGAACCCGTCCAGTGCGCACATCAGAGCAATGTCTTCCACGGATTGCTGGCTGGGGCCATCTTCGCCGATAGAGATGCCGCCATGCGAGCCGCAGAACTTTGCATTCACCCGTGGATAGGCGACGCACGTGCGCATCTGGTCGTAGCCTTTGTCGCAAAGAAACACCGCGAACGAGGAAGCAAAGGTCAGCTTGCCGCACAAAGCCAGGCCGCTGGAGATACTCACCATATTGGCTTCGGCGATGCCGCAGGTGAAGAAGCGCTCGGGAAATTTTTCCTGGAACTTTGCGCTAAATGTAGATTTGGCCAGGTCGGCGTCGAGCACGACCAGGTTAGGGTTCTTCGTGCCGAGTTCCACCAGCGCTTGCCCGTAAGCCTCGCGGGTGGCCGGTCCCATCTTCAGTTCGAATTTTGGTCTTGTTGGAGTCGTCGCCATTTGTGTTTATCTAATTAATGTAATGTCGTCCCAAGCAAAGTAAGAAGGTCTGATTTACGAAGTAAGAAGTTCGTGCTTCTAACTTCTAACTTCTTATTTCGCACTTTCTAATTCTTTGACTGCTGCCGCAACTTCCTCGGGCTTGGGCGCAACCCCGTGCCATTTGGGGTTGTTTTCCATGAACGATACGCCTTTGCCTTTGACAGTGTGGGCAATGATCGCCGTAGGTTTGCCGCTGCTATTGGCGCGGGCGTTTTCCAAGGCGGGAATCACTTCATCGAAGTTGTGGCCGTCAATCTCGACAGCGTTCCATCCGAAGCTCGAAAATTTCGCCGGCAGGGGGTCAACCGCCAGAATGTCTTTGGTGAAGCCGTCAAGCTGCTGGCGGTTGCAATCCACGATCACCGTCAGATTCTGGAGCTTGTGGTAGGGAGCGAACATCGCCGCCTCCCAGTTCTGCCCTTCCTGAATTTCCCCGTCGCCCACCATGACAAAGGTGTGGTAATCGAGTTTGTCGAGCCGCGCCGCCAGGGCCATGCCAATGCCGACGGAAATCCCCTGGCCAAGCGAGCCTGTAGAGGCTTCCAGCGCCGGCAGCATGCGCTTATCGGGATGTCCCTGCAACGGAGACCCCAGCTTGCGCAGCGTGGGTAGAAGGGCAGGGTCAATATATCCGGCTTCGGCGAGGATAGCGTAGAGCGCCGGGCATCCGTGGCCCTTGCTGAGAATGAAGCGGTCGCGTTCACGCCATGTAGGATTACTGGGATCGTGCCGCAGCACGCGGAAGTAAAGGGCGGCCAGCAGCTCGACTTCTGAGAGCGATCCACCCGGGTGCCCGCTGGCGGCCGCGCCGATCATTTTGATGATCTCGATGCGAACGCGATTGGCGAGCCGCTTGAGCTCGGCGGTAGATTCGATGCGCGGACCGGCGGGAGTCAGTTTTACATTGTTCGTAACTTTCGTAACCAGGGTTGCGCTCATGCGTGAAGCACCTCTCCTGCGGTGGCTTTGCGTACGCTGGCACTCGCTGAGCGCTCAGAGGCAGGCGCAGCTTTCTTTTCCTGATTGCCGGCAGTGTCCCGGCCAGTCACCTGCGACTGAAAACGTAGTTTTTGCATTAGAGACTTTCCATTCGAGGTCAGATAGCGCGCCAACAAGGCAGCAACTTGCTTGAGCAGAACCTGATCATGATATCCGAAGGATGCGGGCCTGGCGCTTTCGGCATCAATCGCGCCCAGCACCCTGCCAGCCAGCTTGATGGGAACCACGATCTCGGCCTGAAGCCTGGAACCGGCGCCTTCGAACTGGAGCTGAAGCTGGCTTACTGTCGTGCGTCCGCTTTGGACGCCAGCGCCCACGGGTCCTTTACCCAGGGCGATTTCAAGACAGGGCAATGCCGGTCCACGATAGGCCAGGCCCAGGATGCGTTGGCCTGAGACGGCATAGATGCCGATGGATGAGTAGCTACGCTGCCGATAAAGAAGGTCAATCACCTGCTCAAGCGGAGCATCTTTGCCTGAAGCCGGCCGTTGCGCCAGTACGCGCGGGAAGAATTTAGTACTTACTAGTTTAATGTTGGGCGAATGTACGGTCAAACAGCTTTAAGCGCTTACCCTCAACAGACCCAGAAGGGAGCATCTTGAGCGCCTGAGACTTTATTGCCTGAGAGGCGGGAATTCCACAGTACATTGCGCCAGCGGGAGCTTCTATACGTCCTCGACTGGCCCAGGATGCATGATTCACTTTGCTGATTCTCAGCATGAAAAGTTTCGATTTGTCATTTTCCTGGAGGATGGCACACACTGAAAACGTGAGCCGGATCTTGAAACACCAGGCAAACATTCCCGGAGGATCGCATGGATTTTAGCCTTCTGTTCAATATCGTGATTGGTGTTCTGGCTTTGTTACGCTGCGCGCTTTTTGCTGTCTTTTACGGCACATTCAGCGAAGGGGAATACGTGCATCCGATCTATCGTCAGGCCCGTTCGCTAGCGGTCGGCGAAGAGGAACCGTTGCACATCGAAGTCCCGGTCACACGGGCGGCCTGAGACGTTCGTGGGCTGCCGGGATTATCATCATGCTCGCTTGGGATGCAGACGGTAACGTTCGCGGCGGGTATGGCGAGGATGAGCATCCTCTGAGGTGTGGCGCTCGACCAGCACCTCTGTTCCGCAGCTCTCACATCTGAAACTGACCTTATGTTTGTGGCCCAAGGTCGCGCTGTTTTCTTTGCTGCATACCGGGCATCTGAGCTTGGCCATACCAAGACATTGGATGCAGGATATGCACTTCTGAGCTTAGATTTTCACGCTGTGAGTTTCCGCTGTGCCGCCTTTAAAAGAGCAGCTCCTGCGCTTCTGGCTGCCTTCCGTGGTTTAATAATCTACAATGTCTAAAGCCCGCGCTAAAAAAATCAAACTTCTGCTTTTTGATGTGGATGGAGTGCTCACCGATGGCACCATCTGGCTGTTTCCCGCGCCCGCTGGTTTCGAGCCCATGACGGCGGAAAAGAAGGCCGCCGAGCACGCCCACATTGGCGGTTATTCCATCTCTGGCAGTTCGATGATGGAGGCCAAAGGCTTCAACGCGCATGACGGCACCGCCATTTCACTGGCGCGGCTGGGAGGACTGAAAACCGGGCTGATCACCAAACGGATTTCCGAGACCGTGGCGCTGCGTGCCAAGGACCTGCGCCTCGATCACGTCTATCAGGGAATTGCCAACAAGCTGGGTGCCTTTCGAGAGATATTGGAAAAGGAAAATCTCGATGCCAGCGAAGCCGCTTTCGTCGGAGACGACATCATCGATCTTCCCGTGATGCGCAACTGCGGGCTGGCCATCGCCGTTCCCAATGGCCGCGACGACGTGAAGCAGGAAGCCCACCTGATTACCAATCGGGGGGGCGGGGATGGCGCCTTGCGCGACGCGGTGGAGTATATTCTGAGCGCGCAAGGCAAATTGCAGGCGGTCATTGACGAATACATCCAGGAGCGGAAAGTAAAAAATGCAAAGGTGAGTGACTAGCTTTAAGTTAGAGACAGCCGGCGATTCGTCTTTACGATTGAGAGTTGCTCGCCGTTTCCTCCTCCTGCATCTAACCAGATGTGACCAAAAGGGGAGGATCTCATGGATAGAACTGATAATCAGGCACGTCTGGATGAACTCGGCAACGATCCCAGTCAGGTAGGACCGCGCAGCGCGGGACAATCTGGCGACTCACAGCAGCTCTCAAGCTCCAGAGATGCTGCCGAGGAATCAGTCGAGGAGCTGGCAGATACCGATCAGGCCTTTGAGGCAGCCGCGGTAGAGGGGAGTGAAGACGCAGCAGATCATCCTGAAAGACCTGTGCACACACATCTTGAGTATGGGCGACCCGATGACCTGCCACCCGAGAGAGGGTCAGAATAAGAGATGTAGCAAGCTGCGTCACTACAAAAACGCCGCAAGCCTCAGGGCTGCGGGGGCTGCTGATCCGGAGGAATCTGCAGGACCTTGGACCTGGAGGCCATAAGGGCCGCAAAGCGGGGGTCTTTGCGCAGAGTGGCAAACTCGCGGTCCTTGTACACATCATTGATTCCGCTATAACCGTCTTCCATCGATTTTCTGAGATAGACCAGACAACGATCCAAGTTGCCAAAACTGGCATACATCTTGGCCATAACGTACTCATACTTGGCGCGATCAGTGGTCCCAGCCAGTTGCACGGAGATGCCACCGCGCGACTTGCGCTCGAAGATATCAGGGTCGAGGGCAAGGGCTTTCGTGTATTCCTGGGCCGCTTGCTCGTACTTCTTTTGCGCGAAGTAGGCGGTCCCCAGATTGCTGTAGAACGAAGCGGAATCATCTTTCAGCTTGATGGC
>QIAW01000285.1:1936-4532 GCA_003225655.1 Acidobacteriota bacterium | reverse complement strand
GCCATGGACCCTCACTTACCTCGCCCAAATCGGCGAAGATTTAAGCAACGCGCAGGTAATTATTCCGCAATTGCCGCAACTCGTAGTCGCGAACAACTTGAGCCATGTGACCTTTAAGGGATTGACCTTTTCCCATGACAACTGGGTCGTACCCCCCGCCGGGCATCTGTCTGTTCAAGCTGAGCCGAGTGTGACTGCCGCGGTCAGCTTTACCAATTCAAGCAATATCACCTTTGACTCAGACATCATTGCCCATACTGGCGGCTGGGGAATTGATTTTGTAGGTGACAACACCGCAAACAGCGCATCGAACCAGGTGCTCAACAGTATGCTGTATGACATTGGAACCGGTGGCATCCGCATCGGCAAAACCGTGAGCAAGAATGATACCGACGCCAATGTCCCGCAATTCAATACTATTCAAAACAATGTGGTCGCCGGGTTTGGGCGCGTCTTGCCGGCGGGCACCGGAACAGGCATCTGGATTGGCGACTCCCACGATAATCTCGTCACCCACAACGAAGTTTTCGATGGATATAACGGCGGCATTGGCGTTTGTGTCCCCACCACAGCAAGTTGCCAGGGGCTCAGCAACTCGGGAGGCGCATTCAATAACGTTGTCTCCTACAACTTGGTTTATCAACTCGGTCTGGGCGTGACCGACGACATGGGATGCATCTACCTGGCCACCGAAGCGGCAACCGGAAACAAAGTGCTCAACAACCGTTGTCATGATGTGATGCACGCCACCGAAGATCCCGACGGTTATGGTGGGAATGGAATTTACATTGATAGCACCACGCACGGTGTTTTAGTACAAAATAACCTGGTCTACAGAGTTTCCCAGGCTGGCCTTCAGAACACGATAGGGGCACAGAGCCCGACAGACGCTCCGAATATCATTCAAAACAATATCTTTGCCTACAGCCTGCAGGGGACCCTTGTCCATGGCGGGGGCTCACCGGTTTCCGCCCTCTATTTTTCCTTCCATAACAATCTGGTTTACTTCGATAAAGGCAGCATACAAAAGCGAGGCTACTGGTACTGTTGGAATACGGCGTGCTCCAGCATTTATGACTTTGCCGGCAATGCTTACTGGAACACGAATGGAATGCTGGCCACGCTTCCCAATGCTTTTTTCGTGACCAACGCGAACGGAGGAATCATTCAAAACTACTCCTTTGCCGGATGGCAAGGAATTGGCGAGGACCCGGGAGGCGTAGTTGCTGATCCGCATTTTACGAACCCCATATATCCGGCAGATGATTTCTCGTTAAAAGATACGTCCGTTGCGAACCAAGTCGGTTTTGTGCCCTTTGACACCAACGCTCCCGGACGAACCTCGAAGGTCTTGAATCCACCGGCGGTACCGGCAGGGTTCCCTCTGACTTTGCTCAATCCAACAACTGATTACTAACAACTGATTTCTAAAGTGCGGGCCCGCGGGTGTAGCCGCCCGCAGGCCCTTCCGCGATTCATTCGCACCACCTGTGCCTACGGAATAGCAAAGTTGCAAGCGGTCTCCGAACCCGTGCCACTGAAGGCCCCCCACCAATTCAGTTGTGAGACCGTATTCTGCTCCGTACGAAAGGCCAAATTGGTACCAATGGTCTGCTCCGTCCCGCCCGGCGCGGTTACATAGGCAGAGTACGTATGCGCCGCTATATTCACCACCATGGCCGTCACGCGCGTCGATCATTCCTGAGGGATTGAAGCGCGTAATGGCCGCGAATCCACTGTAGGCCGTTTGCGCGCCATTGGAGAGTCCGACCACGGCATTGATGGGCGATGCCGAAGGCGTTGCGTCATACGTAACCGTAAATGTTCCCGTCTGGTTGGCAAACGCAGTGTTCTGCCATGGGCCATTGGCTGTAGTGACAACACAAACTGGTGCGCTCGCATTAACGGTCAGGGCTACGCTGGCAGAATGGGTGAGACCGCCACTCGTTCCCGTCACCACCAGCGTGTACGAACCGGCCACAGTTGAGCTGCTGGTTGACACGCTCAACGTCGAAGAGCCCGAGCCGCTCACCGAAGCCGGATTTAATGTTGCGGTGACGCCCGCAGGCGCACCGGTTACGCTCAGCGCCACTGCTCCGCTGAATCCACCAGTTGCGCCCACGTCCATCGTGGAGCTGGCGCTGCTTCCCGCCATCACCGTCAGCGTGGTCGGCGAGGCTGTAAGCGAGAAGTCGCCAGTTCCTCCGCTGCCCCCTAATGTAAAGTTGCAAACTGTTTCTGAACCGGTCGAGGCAAACGCTCCCCACCAGTTCAGTTGCGTTACCGCAGCCTGTTCCGTGCGGAAGTTTAGGTTGGCGCCAATGGTCTGCTCCGTCCCGCCCGGCGCGGTCACGTAGGCAGAGTACGTATGCGCCGCTATATTCACCACCATGCGGAAGTGATACTTCACTCCGCCGGAGTAGCCGATGGTCGTGGTGTTGTACGCGCCGCCGTCACGCGCGTCGATCATTCCTGAGGGATTGAAGCGCGTAATGGCCGCGAATCCACTGTAGGCCGTTTGCGCGCCATTGGAGAGTCCGACCACGGCATTGATGGGCGATGCCGAAGGCGTTGCGTCATACGTAACCGTAAATGT
>QIAW01000285.1:0-1891 GCA_003225655.1 Acidobacteriota bacterium | reverse complement strand
GGTGTGCGTTGTGCTGCCGCTCGTCCCCGTGATGGTCAGCGTCGAACTGCCTGCCGCTGCTGAACTGCTGGTCGTGATGGTCAATGTTGCCGAACCCGGCGCATTCACCGAACTCGAACTCAACGTAGCCGTGACTCCCGGTGACGCGCCGCTCACGCTTAACGCTACCGTTCCACTGAAACCGTTGATCGCGCTAACGCTCACCGTGTAGGTGGTGTTGGTGCCCGCGGTTATCGTCTGCGATGCCGGCGTGGCCGTCAGTGAAAAATCGGACGGCGCATTGACCGTCAGCATCAGTGTTGCTGTGTGGGTGAGACTGCCACTCGTTCCGGTAACCGTCAGTGTGTAACTGCCCGGAGGAGTCGAGGTGCTGGTGGAAACAGTGAGTGTGGATGATCCCGAGCCGCCGCTGATGGAAGACGGATTGAAACCGGCCGTGGCCCCTGATGGCAAGCCACTCACGCTGAGCGAGACATTGCCGGTGAAGCTATTGATTGCAGCTACTGTTGCCGTATAGCTGGCGCCACTGCCGGCAGTTACCGTTCGCGCACTCGGCGATGCCGAGAGCGAAAAATCGGGTTGGGGTACGCCCGAACCCGAATCGGCGCCATGACTTAACGTCTCAAAAACCATCATGTGGTGGTCCACCTCCAGCGTCTGCGTCCTGATATTAGAGGTGAGCCAGTGCAACGTGTCGGGTAAAGAGTCTCCCAGACGGTTGTGATATTCGTTATAACCAATCTCAAATGTGGGGCGCGATGCCAGGGTGACGCTTCCGCCGCACACCGAACTGGGCACGGGATTGCCCAGCAGGTAGTGGGCGTGAAATTCCAGTGTGGCTTCCAAACGCGGCCTCTCCGATCCGTAGAGTTCCACGCCCTGAATGTGGGCGGTCTCCGCGACGGCGATAGCGGCCGCGATGCCGAATTCGGTATGTCCGAAGTCGCGGCATGTTTCCTGGGCCACGCCATTGACGGTGTTGTTGAATACGGTTTGCCCATTCCAGTTCAACGATCCACGCGGAGGTGGCGCCGGGTTGGGCCCGTCGATGGGAAAGTAATAAAAATACGCGGGCACGCGCTGTTGCCAGAAGGTGACCGCATGGTTAAAGAGGTTGGCATCATTGTTGTATACCGCGATGCCGATCATGCCCTCGATCATGCTCAGCTCCCAATTGCCGTTATTGCCGGAGCCGTTGATCAGGTTGGGCAGCATGGCATTGTTCATCATGGTGCCGAAGGTCTGGGCATCGGCCGCCGGCCAGCCCGCATTGCTATAGCGGATAATCTCAGCCGCCCGCGCCCACTTTGAAGCTCCCCAAGCCGCTTGCAAGGGGCCGTTCGAGTCGGTGTAACTCTTGAGATTGTGCCCATACGCATTCAGGATGGTAATGGCATTTTGCGCGTAGGCACTATTACCGGTGATCCAATACAGTAAGGCCTGCGTGTAGGCGGTGGTGCCGTCCTCGTCTTCAGCCGAACAACCGATATCGGGATTGGAGAAGGAACCGCATTGTATGATTCCGCCCGACGGCGGACCCTGGAGGGTGTAAGGTGACGTCGATCCATACCTGCTCTTTTGCGCATTCAAAAACTCGGAGTAGATGGGATCGGCCTTGTTGGCCACCTGTTGCTTAACAAAGTCCAACTGCGCCCTGCTGACCAAGACGCCCGGATGCTGAAAGGTTTGTGCCGCGGCAAGCCGGCCTCCGGCCACGATGAAAGCGAAGGACACAGCCAAAAATAAGTTCAGGAGCTTCTTGCGTGTTTTCTCTCGGCAATGCTCCCCCACTGTGCAAATCTGCATTGGTTGCATGCTGTTGACTCCTTGAAGTTTTTGATATGGCCCAAAAGCATTTTTCCTGGGTACGGTCGCGCTTTATGGAAATTTC
>QIAW01000284.1 GCA_003225655.1 Acidobacteriota bacterium | reverse complement strand
GCCGGCCAGAATTAAAGATAAAATTTAGGACTTTCACGATCGAGAGCTGCTGTTTTGCGAATCCTTTTTCTCACAGACATTCATGCCAACCTGGAAGGCATGGAGGCGTGCGTGGCCAGCGTGGCTGACCACGACATGATCGTCAACCTCGGCGATATCGTAGGCTACGGGGCCTCGCCCAACGAGGTCAGCGACCGCTCACGCGAACTGTGCGACATCTTTGTGCGTGGCAACCACGATAAGGCCTGCACCGGCCTCGGCGGCATTGACGACTTTAATCCCATTGCGGGAATGGCGGCTATCTGGACCCAGCAAACGCTCACGCCCGAAAACTTCGAGTGGCTGCGGGCGCTGCCGCAGGGCCCGATTGAACTGGACCATATTTGGCCGGAGAAATCGGCGTCCTCAGGCCAGCTAAAGGTGCAGTGCGTCCACGGATCGCCCCTGGACGAGGATGAATACATTATCGTGATGCGCGACGCCTACCAGCCGCTGCTGGCCACCGAGGCAACGATCACGTTCTTTGGGCATACGCATATTCAGGGCGGGTTCTGCACCCATGGCGAAGAGTGGGAGACGCTGCGTCCGGTATACCGCACCAAGCGCGAGCTGGAATCCTGCGACCTGACCATCACGCCCGGGGCGAAATACCTGATCAATCCGGGCTCGGCGGGGCAGCCGCGCGATGGCGACTGGCGCGCCGCCTGCGCCCTGCTCGATACCAGCGAAAACCGCGTCACGTTTTATCGCGTTCCCTACGACGTGAAAAAGGCCCAGGAGCGGATCTTTTCAGCGAAGCTGCCGGATAGGCTGGCGTTGCGGCTGAGCGAAGGAAGGTAGAAAAAGCGGTTTCGAGTTGTTTGGTTTCCAGTTTCGTGTCTGGGCTCAATCGCAGTCATTAACAGTTGTTGAGACGCAATAGTTGATTGAGTTGCTAAAATTCAACAAAGATTGAACACTTTATGGCGTTTCGTCCTAAAACCTCTTCGCAATCCGCGCTTTTCAACAGCGATAGTGGATCTTCCAATACATCTTCTTCCAACACGCTGTTAGTGACGGTGAACATTGACGGGGGCGCGCGCGGGAATCCGGGGCCGGCAGGTTATGGGGCAATCTTCAAAGATTCCTCCGGAAAGAAAATCGGCGAGCTGAGCCGCTACCTCGGCATTCAGACCAATAATTATGCCGAGTATTCGGGACTGATCGCGGCGCTGGAATACGCGTTGAGCCAAGGCCATAAAGCGCTCAAAGTTTTCAGCGATTCCGAGTTGATGGTGAGGCAGATGACCGGCGTCTACAAGGTCAAAAGCCCGGAGCTGCGCACGCTCTACGAGAAAGCGCGCGCGCTGGTCCGCAAGCTGGAATCGTTTCGCATTGAGCATGTGCGGCGGGAGTTCAATCACGAGGCAGACAAGCTGGCGAACCAGGCGATGGATGAAGGAAGGTATTTATGAAATCAGTTCGTATCGCAGTAGTCCCACAGGGTTCAACGCATCGGTACTGGAAGGCGATTCATGCCGGGGTGAATAAAGCGGCGCACGATTTGAAGGTGCATGGAGTTCCGGTCGATATAGCATGGAAAGGCCCCTGGCGCGAGGGCAACCATGAAGAGCAGATCGAGATCGTAAGAGGCTTCATTAAGTCCGATGTACAGGGCATTGTACTCGCGCCTTTTAATAGCCGCGCCCTGGTGGCCCCTGTGGAAGAGGCAGCCAACGCCGGCATTCCCACGATTGTGGTCGACTCTGCGCTTGATACCCGGCAAATTGTAAGTTTTATTGCCAGTGATAATGAGATCGCGGGGGCGATCGCCGCCGACCACATGGCCGGGCTTCTCGCCGGCAAAGGTAAGGTGTTGCTGCTGCGTTACGAGCAAGGTTCTGCCAGCACCATCGAGCGAGCCAAGGGCTTTGCGGGGCGGATCCAGCAGGTGTATCACGGTATGGAAGTCATCTCGCCGGATCACTATGCGGGAACCACGCGCGAGGCGGCGAGGCAAGCTTCCGCGGATTTACTGGCACAACACGCGGAGCAGATACAAGGAATCTTTACCACCAATGAGTCCTCTACCGCGGGCATGCTGATGGCGCTGCAGGGTATGCAAAAGGCGGGCAAGGCAGTACTCGTCGGATTCGATGCGAGCGACGTGTATCTCGACGCTATGCGTTACAAACAGCTTCACGGTCTTGTGGTGCAGGACCCTTTCCGCATGGGCGAGCTCGCGATTAAAACAATAGTAGATCATCTTGAGGGAAAGCCGGTGCAAAAGCGCGTGGATACCGGAGTAACCATGGTCACTTCGGAAAATATGGATACGCCCGATGCCCTCACGGAATATCTGTGACTTTCATTGCGCTGCTCTAACTGATATAGAGAGTCTTTTTTTCTTATTTCACGCCGTCAATCATAAAAAGATGCGAGAGGTTGCGCTGATAGCTGTAGGCATACCACTTGCCATTCGGGGTGAAGAGTACGGAATTCATGGAATCGATGCCGGCGAGGTCTGAGGGTTTGAGTTCCTTGAACAGAGTGCTTTTGCCCGCGGCGAGGTCGTGGCGGTAGATTTGGAAGTGTCCCTCGCCTTCGCGGTAAAGATAAAGAGCGCGGCCATCTTCGCTCCACCCGATGGGGACGTCTCCGGTGGTATTTCCCGTCACCTTCCTGGGATTTCCACCTTCTACGGGATAAATGAAGATTTCGTCGTAGAAGCTCATGAGCACGACTGATTTGCCATCCGGGGAAACTGCAAACCCTCCTCCAATGTCGGAGACGTCAATGCCTTCGGGTGTGATGGGGCGCGGCTTGCCTCCGTCGATAT
>QIAW01000283.1 GCA_003225655.1 Acidobacteriota bacterium | reverse complement strand
TTACCTCGACTATCTGAAATCGATCGATTCGACTCCGCCTGTAACTACAGCAACTGTCTCGCCGAGCCCGAGCGCTAATGGCTGGAACAACACGGATGTCACCGTCACGCTGGGTTCCACCGATAACGAAGCGGCAGGAGGCACAGGCGCGCGGCAGATCACCTACAGCGCCAGCGGAGCGCAGAGCATCGACAGCACCGTCGTCCAAGGCAACTCGGCTTCGGTTACCGTCAATGCCGAAGGCATCACCACCATCACTTTCTTTGCCACCGACTTCGCCGAAAACGTCGAAGCGATCAAGACTGTCGTCGTCAAGATCGACAAGACTCCACCGACGATCAACGGATCGCCCACGCCCACAGCCAATGCAAACGGCTGGAATAATACGGACGTGACGGTCGCGTTCCAGTGTTCGGATGCGCTTTCGGGCTTGGCTGCGGGCAGTCCGCCGTCGCCCACTGTGCTTTCGGCCGAGGGCGCGAACCAAAGCGTCAGCGGAATGTGTACCGACCAGGCGGGAAATACAGCTTCAGCAACCATCAGCGGCATCAACATCGATAAAACTCCGCCGACCATCACGGGTTCGCGCACGCCGGCGCCGAATGCAAATGGCTGGAACAATACAGACGTGACCGTTACGTTTCAGTGCGTGGATGCGCTTTCGGGTCTGGCCGCAGGTAGTCCGCCGGCGCCGACTGTGCTGTCGACAGACGGCGCCAACCAGGAAGCCGAATTTCCTGTGGCCTCCCAATCATAAGCTCGTGCCGGTCAATACTACGGTCACAGTATCCGATTCGCTCTCAGGAGCAGCGGGCTTCACGCTGATTTCCGTCACCAGCAGCGAACCTGATAGCGGCCTGGGAGGAGATATACAGGGCTACACCGCCGGCAGCGCGTCTACCAACGGTTCGCTTCGCGCCGTACGTCTCGGCTCCGGTACGGGCCGGGTGTACACCTTTACCTACAACGGAACCGATCTCGCCGGGAACTCCGCGTCGTGCTCGACAGATGTGGTTGTTCCGCACGACCAAGGACACTGAGATAAGAATGTGAGTTCAGGAGTGTGCGTCCCAAGAGCAAGCAGGATGCACACTCCTGATTGACCTAGCCAATGAGGACGGTCCCCTGCCCTCTTCAGGGGCCGTTCTGTTACATGTACATGCATTGGTGCTGAGAGATTGGAACATGAACTGAATGGCCCCCACGCCCCTTGCTGCTAGGGGTTGCCGGCCAACAATGTGCGTTTGACCCGCGTCATTGCTTGGGAAGATCAGGGTCAGGCGAGGGCCTTGCTGGATTCGTCCGGGGTAGTGACGGCGGACGAAGTTCCCTTCGTCCTTTGAGGTTAACCTGTTTTCAAAGAGCCGTTCCCCTGTTGGGGAGGTGCCTGAGAACCTGTCCCGGCCGCCTGCCCGGCTTGCCGCCGGCGCCGGTGGACCGAGAACCGAGAAAATGCTCTCATGATGACCCGCAATGGCTGAAAACGTAGCGGAGTGATATCACTTTGGAAGGCAGCACTTAGTAGTTAGCATTTAGCCATGAATTTCCATTTTGAGCCCCCAGCTTACAAATTGATTTCCAGGCCCTCGGAAGCGGCTTCGTTGTGGTCGGGATCGTGATGAAAGAGAATAAGCTCTTTGGCGCCGCTTTCCATGGCGATGTTGATGCCTTCGCGCCAGTGGCTGTGTCCCCAGCCGATCTTTTGCGCTTTATACTCGTCGGGCAGGTACTGGGCGTCATAGATGAGCACGTCGGCCCCCTCGGCCAGCTTGCGTACGTTCTTATCAAACACAGGGTGCCCCGGCTCATTGTCGGTGGCGTAAACCATCACTTTATCTTCCGTCTCAATGCGGAAGCCCAGGCAGCCCTGCGGATGATTCAGCCACTTCGACTGGATCACGCAATCATCAAATGCCAGCCTGCCTTCTTCGATGTCGTAAAAATTGCGGCGGGCTTTCATCTCGCTCATGTTGACGGGGAAATAGGGGTCAGACATCTGGTCTTCGAGCGCGTGCTGCAGCTTGTGCGCGCGGTTGGAGGAGTGAAAGAAAAACTGGTTGTCTTTGTTGTTGTAGAGCGGCCAGAAGAACGGGATACCCTGAATATGGTCCCAGTGAAAGTGCGAAAGAAAGACGTGCGCGTGAAAAGGACGGTCATTAAACTCGTTGACCAGTTGTTTCCCCAGAATGCGGAAGCCGGTGCCGCAGTCGAAGATGTAGAGGTGGCCGCCGATGCGCACCTCGACGCAGGATGTGTTCCCGCCATAGCGAAGATTTTCCGGCTGAGGCGTGGGCGTTGAGCCGCGCACCCCCCAGAATTTAATCTGCATGATCCTTTTCGTCCTGTTGCCGACTGTGCGCTGCCGGCATGAATCGCGCTTTCGCATCCGGCTTATGATTGCGCTATCAGCACATATCTATATGCTACGGCGAAAATAATGCTACGGCGAAAATACCAGCCAAGGGGGAGATCGCTTCAGCCGTCAAGGTGGGCTCATTATAAACACGAAAACTCCAATCCTTAACAAGGATTTCGGCCAGTGAGCCTGCTATGCAAACGGTCTGCAACCTTGATGAAATCAACCAGTTTGATGGGTCAAGCGGAAGGGGCTGCAAATCTCAGGGCGTGTTTGCTTGTGGCTCAGGATGGTTCTGGCGAATAAAGAACCGCCACTTGTCCACACTCGCCGGGACGGCAACATCAAAAAAGCCAACCATCATTTCGTTGTAGGTCTGGTCGCCCCACGCGACCGCACTTTCCGGATCAGGATTGTGCCGGTTGTTGCGCGAATTGTCATACCATGCGACAGCTTCGAGTTCCGTGCCCGCCTTGAGTAAGCGCGGTGAAGCCAGGCGGTAGCTCAACTGCCAGTAGAAGTCATAGTTGACGCGCAGCAGGGTCTCGATGCTGCGGTCGGGATTGATGATGTTGTACTCAAAACGCCGGCCGCGCAGATGCATATGCGGAAAAAAGCTGAGCAGGGTGGCATCGTTGGGCAAAGTGCCGCGCACTTCCACCCGATAATTTTCCGCACCCGCCGGAATAGGGATCGCATGCTGATCGTACGCCAATTGCAGCGTAAGCACGCGCTGCTTTGCTGGCTGTCTTGCGAAGACCATGCCCACCCTGGTTTGGTCGCGCGCTGCATGTCCGTTGGTGGTGTAATGCATCTGGAACACGAGATCGGAGTGCGCGGGAACAAACTTCGCCATGCCCTCGGGCCAATGGTCGGGCGAGCTTCCCGGCGCGTAGACCAGTAGCATGTCGCTCGTAGTAGAGTGCGCCTGGTGGCCCAGTTTTTCGTCGTGCAGACTCGAGGCGGTAAAAGGCACACCGCTGGGAGCGCCGCGCAACCATTCCGAATCCGGCGGACGTATGTACACCACCGCATGATGCACGTGCGCGCGGCTCGAAGGCCGCACCTCGGACATTTGCACCCATTTGTCCTGGCTGAAGCCGGTGGGCACGATCTCGTAGGTATATTCCACGTCACCGCGAGCGGGAATGGAAACCGGCTTCGGCATCTCGAGCACAAAGTCCGGGTTGGGAATATTCCAGCCCGGGGTCCAATGCGGCGGCGGAGGCGCGTCGCGTGGATCTCCCACCGGCGCATGCGCATCAGCCCAGGCCGAGAGCGTGGCAATCTGCCGTGCGGTAAGCGAAGGATCGTCAGAGAAGCTTCGGTATGCAGGGTCAGCAAACCACGGCGGCATCTCTTTGGCGCGAACTTTTTTGCTGATCGCGTCTGCCCAGCGCCGCGTCTGTTGGTAGTTCACCAGCGGCATGGGCGCAATCTCGCCCGAGCGGTGGCACCTCTGGCAGTGCTGTTGCAAAATGGGAAGCACGTCGCGATAAAAGGTAGGCGTTGAAGTCGTTGTGGGTTGGGCCTTTCCTGGTTGGAACGCCAACATCATTGGCAGGCTGAGCAGTGACGGTAGCAGAACCGTTCGCCGGAAAAATGCGCGACGAGAAAACTCAAGCGCCGGTCTGCGACATCGATTCGACATCTCCCGCTATTCCGGATTTCTACCGTCGTCGAGCGGGAGTGCGATCAGACGCGTTGGGAACGGCGGGGAGAATCTGCGGGTGCGCAGAATCTGCCTGCGAAGAGCCTCCCCGCACGGCGGTCACGTAGAAAACGGCGGCCGTCCAGGAAGGGAACAGGTCGAGCCCTGGAACCAGTTCGGCCACAAACGAGGGCAGAAAGGCCCAATGCCACCCCAGCAGCTTTGTGAGAACGGCGCCAACCACTACGTCAAGTACGGCGTCCGCTGGCGACAGCGCTCCGGGAAAGAAGAATGGAAATGCGGCAAGCTGAATGAAATCCGCAGCCATGGCGACAAACCACGCTGGGCGGTGCTCAGGGGATTTGAGAGCATTCGTGAGAGCCCTGGAAAGGTCAAACATCGGGGTGAACCTCGTCTGTTACAACTAGGATACAGCGATTGCGGCGTGGATGGAACCAATACCGCCGCGGGCGGGAGTGCCGTCTCGCCGGCTGTCGTGCGGACACGACGCCAATCTGTTTCAATCCTGGGCGAAAAACGCGGCTACGGTACCGCAGGCGCGCGCACGATGAAGCTGGATTCCGGCAAAGGCGACAGAGCAAGCGGCAAGGGAAGTACGAACTCTGCCCGGTTGACGGCATCGCTGGCGGTCGAACTCATTGTGTCTGTACTGATTTGCCAGCTTGACTGCCCATCAGTGAAGAACAACTGGCCGTCGAGGCTCACCGTAAGATAACAGCCGTCTGAGACGCCTCCAGCGTCATCCAGGTCAGCGAACGATTCACGATAGAAGTCGAAGGCATGATGGGGCGGAATTTCTGGGAGAGCGTGGCGGGCACGGGCCTGAACAAGCTCTTGCTCGCGCTCGGGGCCTATGGCCACCTTGAGGGTGCGCATCTCATCCACCGGTCCGCGCTGCGCCTGGCGGTCAAGCTCCCACTGATTGGGAAAGATGGTCTGGCGGGCATCTCTCAG
>QIAW01000282.1:407-2834 GCA_003225655.1 Acidobacteriota bacterium | reverse complement strand
CAGCGGGACGCAGCAGAACCTGAAACTGTATTTGAGCCTCGATCAACACTACACGCAATTTGCGGCAGCGCGAATTCTTTCCCTGATTCTGACCTTCAGCATGATTGGACGCCTGCTTATGGGATGGCTCGCCGACCATTTCCCCAAGAAGTACGTCATGCTGCTGATTTACATTTTTGTTGCCGCCGCAATTCCATTGTTGTTTGTGGCAACACTCAAGAGCGCGATGTATGTTTTTGCCGTGGTGTTTGGCATCGGCCTGGGCGGAGATTACATGATCATTCCCCTGATGACGGCAGAAATTTTCGGTGTGCGCATTCTGGGCAGGCTCATGGGCGTCATTCTGACCGCCGACGGCGTAGCCGAAGCGGTGTCACCGTGGATCGTGGGTCATCTGCGTGATGTGAGTGGGAGCTACAGGAGCGGCTTTCTCGCGCTCATTGCCATGGCGTTGCTGGGAGCGCTCGCTGTAACCGCCTTGCCCAAACGGCAGCGAGAGGCATGAATAAGCGAGAGATCTTACGTCCGGGAAGCGTGCGGGACGCCGGGCAATTTCAGCAACACCTGATTGCCAGCGGACTCGAAATTCCCTGCGACCGTAAGTTGCTTGCCGGCGCCGATTCGCCCTTGTCCAAACCCGTGATAAGCAATGGTGTAACAGTTGGAAACCGGATCGCAATCCAACCGATGGAGGGCTGGGATGGTGCTCCCGATGGTAATCCTACCGAGAGCACGCTGCGCCGATGGCGGCGCTTCGGGCAAAGCGGCGCGAAACTAATTTGGGGCGGAGAAGCGGTCGCGGTTTCCCCTAATGGGCGTGCTAATCCCAATCAACTGCTCATCGCTGCGCATACCTGTAAAGGCCTGGCGCAATTGCACGCCACACTGATAGAAGAACACCGGAACACAACCGGTTCTGAAGATGGTCTGCTGATGGGATTGCAGTTGACCCATTCCGGACGCTACAGCCGGCCGAATGCAAAGAACCGCGCTGAGCCGCGCATCTTATATCATCATCCGATTCTGGACCGGCGGCTGGGTCTGTCAAAAGACTATCCAGTTCTGACGGATGGCGAGATTGAAGCCATCATCGAAGATTTTTGCCACGCCGCGAAGATGGCCTGGGATCTGGGCTTCGCTTTCGTCGATATCAAACATTGCCACGGTTATCTTGGACACGAATTTCTGAGTGCGCATACTCGCAGCGGCAAATATGGAGGCAGCTTCGAGAATCGCACGCGGTTCCTTCGCGAGGTAGTCCAAGGAATACAAGCGGCAGCTCCGGGCCTCGAAATCGGTGTTCGGCTTTCTGCCTTCGACACCATACCCTTTCACGCGGACTCACAGGAGTCGACACCTACCAAACCGGGCCGCGGTATTCCCGAGAGCGACGACGCACTGCTCCCCTACCGCTGGGGATTCGGCATCTCAGCGCAAGTACCAACCGAACCCGACCTCAGCGAAACTGCTCTTTTTCTCTCATCACTCGCGGAACTGAAGATTAGGCTCGTGAATTTGACAGCGGGCAGTCCTTATTACAATCCGCACATTCAGAGGCCGGCGCTCTATCCGCCCTCCGATGGTTATCAGCCGCCCGAAGATCCTCTCGTAGGTGTGGCGCGGCAGATGGAAGTCGTACGCCGGCTCAAGCAGCAATTTCCCAAACTGATCTTTGTGGGCTCAGCGTACAGCTATCTTCAGGATTTTCTTCCCCACGTGGCGCAGGCTGCCGTGCACCAGCAGTGGGTAGATTTCGTCGGCTTGGGACGAATGGTCTTGAGTTATCCCGAACTGCTCTGGGACGTGCTGAACGGGCGAGCTATTCAACGCAAGCGAATCTGCAGGACATTCAGCGACTGCACCACTGCCCCGCGCAACGGGCTGCCCTCCGGATGCTATCCTCTCGATAGCTATTACAAAGACTCTGAACCGGCAGCGCAGTTGAAACAAATAAAAGCTGAAAAGAGCCATGAAAATCGAAATGCTGATTAAAAACATGCGGCCTCGCCGTAAAGTCCAGGGCATCGCAGCCGCATTGCTCCCCTATGAAGAGAATGGCACAATCGCCGTCGAAGCCTTTCAGCGGCATCTTGTAGCGACCCAGCAGGCCGGATTGATGAACGCTGTGAACATGGATACGGGATATGTGAACTATCTAAGCGATGCCGAAAAACTCGATGTGTTGCGATGGACGCGCGAGGCACTGGACAAGGATGTTCCCTTTGTAGCGGGAGCATACATTGAAGGAAAAGACGGCGAACTGGTATCGCTCTATCGCCATCAGATTGATGCCATCGTTCAATCTGGCGGAATACCGATCCTGTTTCAAACCGCCCGGCTGCACGGAAAACCGGCCCGGGAGAAAGTCGCGGCCTATCAGGCGATCAGCAAGGGATATGCCCAGATACTGGGCTTCGAACTTGGTTC
>QIAW01000282.1:0-388 GCA_003225655.1 Acidobacteriota bacterium | reverse complement strand
TGAGATCAAAGGAATGAAACACTCTTCACTCGACCGCACCCTTGAGCTTACCCGGCTTGCCCTGCGAGACACGCACCGGCCTGACTTCCGTCTCTATACGGGAAACGATCTGGGCATCAACATGATCGAATACGGCTCCGACTATTTGCTCGGATTGGCCACCTTGGCGCCCGAGAAATTCGCCGAGCGCGATCGTCTGTGGGAAACCGGTGAGCTTGCTTATTACGCTCTCTCTGACGCGCTGCAACATCTGGGAAATGTGGTGTTTCGGGCTCCGATTCCTGCCTACAAACACTCCGCGGGGGTGTTCCTTAATTTACTTGGGCGTATCCCTTCGGCCTTGCCACATCCAAGAAATCCAACGCGTCCAGCGTGGGAGGCAGAGCTT
>QIAW01000281.1 GCA_003225655.1 Acidobacteriota bacterium | reverse complement strand
GCTGCCATGATGAAGGCAAAGATCATCATCGCGGTTTGCGTACGAAGCATCAGATCGCGCCGATTCACACGGTCGGCGATCACACCGCCGATCAAGGCAGAGACCAGCATGGGCGCCGAAGAGTCAAAGCCCACCAATCCCAGCCAGAAGGCGCCATTGGTCTGGAAGCCGCCGAGGACCTCGTGTGATGGCATCTTGTCCGCGAGCTCGAGCACCAACCAGCCTTGGGCAACGTTCTGCATCCAGGTGCCAACGTTGGAGAGAAAGTTCCCCGCCCAAAACAGGGAAAAGTCGCGGTTGCGGACGGCGCGCAGCAGGCGCGGCATCTGGATGGCGGTAGAAGCGATTTGAGGGGCGATGGCCTGCTCGCCGGCCATCCCCGGCAATGCGCCTTCGGCCAGCTCGGCTTCGGTCGGGCCCTGCGCGCCCGGGAGCTCCGGGCCAGGAAAGGCATCACCGGGCAAGGATTCAGGAACTGATGATGGACGCTCGTCAGACAAAGTTACAGTTTACTGCAAAGAGGGATGAAACGGGCACTACAGGCTCAGGCAACGTGAATCTCGTTGCCGTGGAGATACTGGTGTTAAACTCGCGTCATCTCTAAAGTAACTTGCAGGAAAATGGTGGTTGCGGTGCTGAAGAAGATCACAATGCTTCGCGAGCGGGTGCAGGATTGGACGAGTTATCCGTTCTCAATTCCCACCATCAATCATCTCAAAGAACTCAGTCTTCATTCGCGAATCTGTTTCCTCGCAGGAGAAAATGGTACGGGAAAATCCACACTGCTCGAGGCAATCGCGGCGCACTATGGCTTCGGACCTGAGGGTGGAAACCGCAACTTCTCGAACGACTCCACCGAGAGTAATCATTCCATTGATCCGCTCAGACGGGCACTGCGACTTTCGTTCGACAAGCGGACCGGGGCTGGATTCTTCTTGCGGGCAGAGAGCTTTTTCAATGTTGCTTCGCATATAGACAACCTCGACAAGGAACCTGCCCCTGCCCCTCCGATCAGCACTTACTATGGCAGCCGAAGTCTGCATACCCGCTCACACGGCGAGACGTTCTTTACGCTGCTTGAGCTTAAGTTCCGGCGCAACGGCTTGTTTCTGCTGGATGAACCAGAGGCGGCGCTCTCACCACAGCGGCAGTTGGCTTTTCTGATACTGATCCACGACGTGCTCCGCAAGCACAAAGACGCACAATTCATTATTTCGAGCCATTCGCCCGTGCTTCTTGGATATCCTGGTGCGCAGATCCTGTCATTCGATGATGGACGAATCCATGAGATCACTTATGAGGAGACGGCTCCGCTGCAAATTGTGCGGCGATTTCTGAACTATCGGGAAAACTTCCTGGACGAGGTGTTTAAAGAAACGCCATCGCTGTTTAAAGAAAAAGCTAAGTAATGCGCTTGATACGCTAAATGCTCACTATCTCAGATTCGATTTCTCCCGTTCGCATCCGTACCGCAACTGCAGCCGACATGCCGGCGATGATCCCGGTGGTCAACGCCGCTTTTGCCATCGAGACTTTTCTTGACGGCACCCGCACCGACGAAGAGCGTATGGCGGAGATGATGCGCAAGGGCGACTTCCTGGTCGCTGAAGACCGTGCAGGCCATGTTGTGGCCACCGTCTATCTCGAAGTGCGCGGGGAGCGCGGATACTTCGGCATGCTGGCGATTGATCCCCGGCAGCAGGGCACTGGATTAGGACGACGAATGGTCGAAGCCGCCGAGAAGCATTGCCGCCAGCATAGGTGCAAGCACGTGGATATCGTTGTGCTGTCCCTGCGCACGGACCTTCCGCCGTTCTACCGTAAGCTTGGATACGTCGAGACCGGCAGAGAGGAATTCCGCACCTCACGGCCATTGAAAGATGGAGCGGAATGTCACGGCATCACCATGTCGAAGGCACTGTGACAGAATTCGGCGTGATTATTTTCAGGATACTATTTTCAGGATAGAGACGCAGCAAGCTACGTCTCTACACATCACGGTTCGGAACCCAATATGATTAGCAAAGAGCTCGAAGACAAGCTTATCGCCAAAGAACGGAATATCCTTGCCGCTCAGAAGCGCCGCGACTTTCCCGCAGTTGAAGCTGCACTCGCGCATGGATTTCATGAAATTGGCGGCAGCGGCCAGCTTTATTCAAAAAGCCAGATACTCGATCGACTTAAATTTGTGCATGTGCTTGATTACTCGCTCGAACGCTTCCGGCTCCTGCCCATTGACGCAACCTGCGTGGTGCTCACCTACATCGCCACGGTTAAGCGCCGCTATAAGGGAGAGGAATATTCCAATCTGAGCTATCGTAGTTCAACCTGGGTTGAACGCAACGGCACATGGCGCGTGATTTTTCACCAGGCGACGCCGCTAGAAAGTTTAACCACAAAGGAAGCTTAACCACGAAGGGCACAAAGGAAAGCAAAGGTTACGGAGAATTGGGTCATTTAATCATTGAGTCATCAGGCCATTGTTTCATTCCGCCCAATTTATTTGCTTTGCATGAATCATTTCTGAATTTTCAATGATTCAATGATCCGATGAATCAATGATTCAATTTTCTCCGTGGTGAGGAAAGACTTGAAACAGTTGCAGCCGGCGCGGCCCGCTGCTATAACCAAGGGCTCATGCGAGGAGCATCGTATGCCAGCACAGGAGCACGTCATGGAAACGCCGCATCATGTAGAGCGCCATTTTACCGGCGGAGAAAAAGTCCGCGACGTAGTCATTGGAATGTCCGATGGCCTGACGGTTCCTTTTGCCCTGGCCGCGGGACTGACCGGCGCCATCGTAGCCAGCAGGCTGGTGGTGGTAGCGGGGCTGGCGGAAATTGCCGCCGGTTCCATCGCCATGGGATTGGGTGGCTACCTGGCTGCGCGCAGCGATGCCGAGCATTATGCCAATGAACGGATTCGCGAGCAGACCGAGGTCCGGGAGAAGCCCACGGTCGAGGCCGATGAGATCACAGAGATCTTTGAAGCCTACGGGGTAAAACCCCAAGAGAGCGCGACACTGGTGGAGGCACTCAAGCAGCATCCGGAAGCCTGGGTTGACTTCATGATGCGCTTTGAGCTGGGCCTGGAAAAGCCGGAGCCCAAGCGCGCTCTGCAAAGCGCAGTGACCATTGCAGCTTCATATGTCGTCGGAGGATTGATTCCGCTCGCCCCCTACATGCTGATTCGCGATGCCCACACAGCTCTATGGTTTTCCATCGCGGTCACCCTCGTTGCCCTGGGCGCCTTCGGCTATATCAAAGGGCGCTTTACCGGTGCTCGCGCACTACGCAGTGCGCTGGAGACAGTGGCCATCGGAAGCGTGGCTGCGGCTGCGGCTTTTGGACTGGCACGGCTGATTTCGCCGTAGGATATCAAACAAGTTTTCACCGCGGAAGTGCGGAGACGCGCAGGGAAAAACGGCTCCCAACTCCACTTCTCACAAAAATGACTTTCTTGACTGAATGAGCATTCATTCAGTATGATCTATTCAAATAATACCGGGGTGCAGACTGGAGCTATTCCTACCCCACTTTATTCAGCCTGCGCCTTTCTTTTCATGATGAAAGTCGGCTTCAGGGCATCGCGCGGCGGGTTTCGCGGCAGCCTGATATGGGTGGAGCGCGAGGCCGCGGTATATCCCGCACTCTTTATCTCGAATTCATTCAAACCTGTTAAGATTTCGCCGCGGCATAACCGAAGAGCTTTCATGTCGTCGAATGCAGGGTGTCCCGCTGTCTTGAATCAAAAAACCTGAATAATAGGCACGAGCAAGCATGCACAAACGAATTCATAAAGTCGCAGTTCTGGGTGCGGGAACCATGGGCGCGCGCATTGCCGCTCACCTGGCCAATGCCGGTGTTCCCTGCTATCTGCTGGATATTGTCCCTCCCGATGCGGCGGCAGGCGGTGCTGACCGCACAAAGCGCAACGCCATTGCCGCTGCGGGACTGGAAGCGGCGAAAAAATCAAAACCGGCGGCATTTTTTGATCCCTCGCTGGCGCGGCTGGTCACCATCGGAAATTTTGAGGACGACCTAAAACTGCTGGGCGATGCGGATTGGATCATCGAAGCCGTGGTCGAACGCCTGGACATCAAGCGTGAGCTGCTTAAGAAGGTCGAGGCGGTGCGCCGTCCGGGGACGATCATCACCACCAACACCAGCGGTTTGCCGGTAGGCAAGATTGTCGAGGGATTTTCCGAAGACCTTCGCCGCAACTGGTTTGGCACGCACTTCTTCAATCCGCCGCGCTATATGCGGCTGCTGGAGCTGATCCCGACGCCTGACGCCGACCGCACCTCCATGGAAGCCATTGCGCATTTCTGCGACGTCCGGCTGGGCAAGGGCGTGGTCTATGCCAAAGACACGCCCAACTTTATCGGCAACCGCATTGGCACTTTTTCCGTACTCAACGTCATGCGCGTGATGCAGGAAATGGACCTCAGCATCGAAGAGATCGACGCGCTGACCGGCGCCTCGGTGGGCTGGCCCAAGTCGGCCACCTTCCGCACGATTGATTTGGTCGGCCTCGACATTCTGGGCCACGTGGTCAGCAACATGACCACAAATATCAAAGACGAGCGCTCGGAATTAAAGCTGCCCGCGTTCTTCAACCAGATGCTGGAGCGCAAGATGCTGGGCGACAAGACCAGCGGCGGCTTCTACAAAAAGAAGAAGACCGCCGAAGGCGAGCAGCGTCTGGGGCTCGATTGGAAGACGCTGGAATACCGCGAGCGCCAGAAGCCGCGGTTCGCGGCGCTGGATATGGCCAAGAACGTCGAATCCACGCCTGAGCGGTTGCGCATGCTGCTGGGTGGCGACCCAGCCAAAGATAAAGCCGCGCAGTTCATGTGGGCCACGCTTCCCGATCTCTGGACCTACGCCGCCAATCGTATCGGCGAAATCTCGGATTCCATTGTAGAGATTGACCGGGCGATGAAGCTGGGCTTCAACTGGGAGCTCGGCCCCTTCGAACTTTGGGACGCCGCCGGAGTGGAGCAAACCGTTGCCCGCATGAAGAAAGAGGGGCGTCCGGTCGCGGCCAATGTGGAAAAGCTGCTGAGCAGCGGCAAGAAATCCTGGTACATTGACGCGCCTGAAGCAAACTCGGGGCGCTGTTACTTTGATCTGAAGACCGGCAACTACGAGCCGGTGGAAGTCTCACAGGGCGTTTGGTCGGTCGAAGTCGCCAAAAAGAAACCAAATGCCATCGTGAAGAAAAATGCCGGCGCTTCGCTGGTGGATTTGGGTAACGGCGTTGGCTGTATTGAGTTCCATTCCAAGATGAATGCGTTGGGCGGCGACATTGTTCAGCTTGTAACGCAGACTTTGAAGCCAGGTTCAGGACCCGGGCCAGGCGACAACTTCGACGCCTTCGTCATCAGTAATGACGCACAGCACTTTTCCGTGGGCGCAAACATCATGATGCTGCTGATGGCGGTACAGGAAGGTGAATGGGACGATATTGATCTCATGATCCGCAGCTTTCAAGGGATGACCCAGGCCATTAAGTTTTCTCCCAAGCCCGTCGTGGTCGCGCCCTTTGGCATGGCTCTGGGCGGCGGCTGCGAGATCGCTCTGCACGGTGCATTGCGCCAGCCGCATTGCAAAGAGATGACGCTGCGCGCCGTGGATGCGGCCAGATCGATCAGGCCAGAGGGACGGGGAGAATCCGTGGAAGTAATGGAAGCCATGAAGCGCGCCTTTGAGACCATTGCCATGGGCAAGGTTTCGACTTCAGCAGAAGAAGCCCGAGGATATGGCTTCCTCTCCAGCGGCGATGAGGTCACCATGAACCGCGAACGGGTGCTCACCGACGCCAAAGCACGCGCGCTGGAGTTGGTACGCAGCGGCTACAAGGCTCCGGTTCCGCGCAGCGATGTTCCCGCTCCTGGTGAAAACATTTTTGCCACGCTCAAACTGGGCGTTTATCTCATGCGCCAGGGCGAGTACATCAGCGACCACGAGGTGAAAATCGGCAACAAAGTCGCTGAGGTGCTGTGCGGCGGAAACGTTTCGCCGGGGACTCCGGTGAGCGAGCAATATCTGCTCGACCTGGAACGCGAAGGGTTCAAGTCGCTGTGCGGTGAGAAGAAAACGCAGGATCGGATTCAGTACACGTTGAAGACGGGAAAGACGTTGACGAATTGAGGAATTGGGTCATCGGATCATTTGGTAATTGAGTAATCGGGTAATTGGGTAATTTTGTTAGAAGTTGAATGAGTTCGTAGTCAGCCACGGATAAGACATGAACATGTGGCTCTTTGTCGCGGCGGTGCTGGCGTTTCTGCTGGGAGCAACGCATTCGTTCCTGGGAGAGCGGTTCATCCTGCGGCCGTTGTTTGGCATGGAGTTGCCCAAATTGCTCGGCAGCCCCCGCTTCATGCGGCGCACGGTGTGGTTTGGCTGGCATCTAACCACTGTGCTGATGTGGGGCATGGCGGCCCTGCTGTTCAACATGAGTTTGGGGACAGGTTCCTTGATAAGCGCAAGAACGATTATCGGATATGTTTTTGCGATTTGTGCAGTGGGTGCTTTACTGGTGACCCGTGGGAAGCATTTCTCCTGGGTTATTTTCGGAATCATCGCTGTACTGACGTTCATCAGTAAACAGTAGAGGTATATATGAGAGAAGCTGTTATCGTGAGCGCCGTCCGGACGCCGGTCGGCAAGGCATATAAGGGAACGCTGCGCGCCACACGTCCTGACGATTTCGCCGCCGTGGCCATCAAAGGCGCCCTGGACTGGGTGCCGCAACTGGAGCGCAAAGAGATTGAAGACGTGATCCTGGGCTGCGCCATGCCCGAAGCCGAGCAGGGGATGAACGTTGCCCGCACTGCGTCACTGCTGGCCGGGTTGCCGGTCGAGGTCTCCGCCATGACCATCAACCGCTTTTGTTCCTCGGGGCTGCAGGCGATTGCGTTGGGGGCCGAGCGCATCCGCGGCGGCGGAGCCGAGGTGATCGTGGCTGGCGGAACCGAATCCATGTCGATGGTTCCCATGGGCGGCAACAAGATCAGCGCCAATCCAACGCTGGTGGAGAATTATCCTGACGCGTATCTCTCTTGGCATCAGCCGCCAGCAGGCCGACGAATTTTCGTTGAACAGCCACAAGAAGGCGCTGGCGGCCATCGCAGCCGGCAAGTTTGATGAAGAGATCATTCCCGTGTCGGTGAGCTTTACCACGCCCAACGGCAGCAAGCCGAAACGAATCGAAATTCAATTCAAGATGGATGAGGGGCCGCGCGCCGATACGACCCTTGAAGCCCTGGGAGCACTGAAGCCGGCGTTTCACGTGAACGGCATGACCACCGCCGGGAACTCTTCGCAGATGTCCGATGGCGCCGCGGCAGCGGTGCTCATGAACGCGGAGCGGGCACACGCTTTAGGCATCAAACCGCTGGCGCGCTTTGTCTCTTTCGCTACCGCTGGATATAAGCCGGAAGAGATGGGCTTGGGCCCGGTTTTTGCCATCCCCAAAGCGCTGAAGCTGGCAGGATTGAAGCTGAGCGACATCGAAGTCATCGAGTTGAATGAAGCCTTTGCCGCACAGGCGATGAGCGTAATTAAAGAAGGCGGACTCGACCCGGCCAGGGTAAATCCGAATGGCGGGGCGGTGGCCCTGGGACATCCGCTGGGCTGCACGGGAGCGAAGCTGACGGCCTCGATCATCCGCGAACTCAAGCGGCGCAACGGACGCTACGGACTGGTGACCATGTGCATCGGTGGTGGCATGGGCGCAGCAGGAATATTTGAGAACTTAAACTAAAAGCTTAACCACAAAGGGCACAAAGGTTTAACACTAAAGGCACGAAGGAAAGCAAAGGGTTGAAATTTAATTAACCACGGAGACACGGAGGCGCGGAGAAGAACAATTTTATTTTCTGATTAGTGCGACACAGGGTTAGCCAGCAACAGTAGTTCCCAAGACAAAGATCGGCGGCGGAAGCTGGCTACTGGAAGACCGCAATCCGGAAGATATCTTTACGCCAGAAGACTTCAGCGAAGAGCATCGGCAGATTGCGCAGACCACGGAAGAGTTCGCGATCAAAGAAATTGTGGCGAACAACGAGAAGATTGAACACAAAGAGTGGGCGGTCACGCGCGAGCTGTTGCGCAAGGCCAGCGAGATCGGCATTGCTACCGTGGACGTCCCCGAGCAATACGGCGGCGCCGATATGGATAAAGTCTCTTCCGCCATCATCGCCGACCGCATCGCCAAGTCGGGCAGCTTTAGCGTGAGCTTTGGCGCGCATGTGGGCATCGGTACGTTGCCCATCGTCTACTTCGGCACGGAAGAGCAGAAGAAAAAATATCTGCCCAAGCTGACCACCGCCGAGTGGATTGGCGCCTATGCGCTCTCCGAATCGACCTCCGGGTCCGACGCGCTCAACGCCCGCACCAAGGCCGTGCTCTCGCCTGACGGCAAGCATTACATCCTCAATGGCGAGAAGATGTGGATCACCAACGGCGGCTTTGCCGACGTCTTTATCGTCTTCGCCAAGATCGACGGCGAAAAATTCACCGCTTTCATTGTGGAGCGGACTTTCCCGGGCTTTTCTTCCGGCGCCGAAGAAAAGAAGCTGGGCATTCGCGGATCTTCCACCTGTCCGCTGATTCTCAACGACTGTAAAGTTCCCGTCGAAAACGTGCTGGGCGAGATCGGCAAAGGTCACACCATTGCCTTCAACATCCTTAACATCGGCCGCTTCAAGCTGGGCGCGGGCTGCGTGGGCGGCACGCGCACCGCGTTGCAGAACGCCATCGGCTATGCGAAACAACGCAAGGCTTTCGGCAAGAGCATCGCGGAGTTTGGCCTGATCAAAGAAAAAATTGCCGACATCGCCATTGGTATCTACACCGGTGAGGCCCTGGTGTATCGCACGGTGGGCATGATTGATGCTGCCCTTGCCAACATTGACAAGAGCAGCCCTGAAGCTTCGCGCGAGATTCGCAAGGGCATCGAAGAGTATGCTGTCGAATGCTCCATCGCCAAGGTCTGGGGTTCGGAGCTGCTGGACCGCGCCGTGGATGAAACCGTGCAAATCTACGGCGGCTACGGCTTTGTAGAAGAGTACCCGGCCGAGCGCGCCTATCGCGATTCACGCGTGAACCGCATCTTCGAAGGTACCAATGAAATCAACCGCATGATCACCACCGGCTGGCTGCTGAAGCAGGCCATGGCAGGCAAGGTTCCGCTGCTGCCGGCAATCAAAAAGCTGATGGATGAAGTGCTGGCTGGGCCCAGTATGGCCGAGCCGCTGGAAGGCGCACTGGCCGCCGAGCGCACCATTGTTTCCAACGCCAAGAAGACCGCTCTGTTCGTCGCCGGCGCGGCCTCACAGAAATACATGATGGCTCTGCCCGATCAGCAGGAGGTCATGGGCGCAATGGCGGACATTCTGATTGAAGTCTTTGCCATGGAGTCTGCTCTGCTGCGCACCCTCAAGCTGGTCGCGCACAACGGCGAGGCCGCATCGCAGTTGGCCATTGCCATGACTCAGGTTTACATCATGGAGGCTGTGGAGAAAATCGAGTCTGCCGCCAGAAAAGTGATCGCCGCCGTGGCCGAAGGCGACATGCTGCGCACCCAGCTCGCTATTCTGCGCCGCCTGGGCAAGTACGAACCGGTAAACACGATCGCTCTGCGACAGAAGATTGCAGATCGGGTGCTGGAGGCGGGAAAGTACGTGACCGCATAAGTTTTTGCCACGGATTTACACGGATCAACCCGGATTGACTCGTTAGCAAAATCCGTGTTTATCTGCGTTCATCCGTGGCTGATTTATTTTTTGCCAACTCTTCCATCACTGAACGGATCAGCTCTTTCGAGTCGTTTAGGCACTTGAGAATAATCTGCACGTCCATGGCAGGCTTCCCTGGCTGGCGGGCGCTCTGGCAGTAGACTCCGTGCTGGCCGACGAGCACGAGGGCGTCAGTGAGGGCATCCATGGTGACGGCCAAGCGGCCGCGGGGCACACCCATCATGAATTCGTATTTTTCCAGTTCCTGCTTGCGATCTTCGTAAACCGACATAGAGGAATTTAACCACAAAGGGCACAAAGGAGCCTATTGGTTGGAACCAAATATACCTTTGTGGTTATGCTTTTTCTGATTTCGCCTGAGGCTTCCAGCGCAGAACCGGCTTACGGGCGGCGGTGACTTCATCGAGGCGCGAGACGCGCGTGGTGTGCGGCGCTTTTAAGATTATCTCCGGCTCGGTTTGTGCCTCTTCCGCGATGGCGCGCATGGCGTCGATAAACTGGTCCATCTCTTCCTTGGATTCGCTTTCCGTGGGTTCGATCATCATGGCGCCGTGGTCGGGAACGATGAGCGGGAAGGCCGTCGTATAGGGGTGAAAGCCGTAATCAATCAACCGTTTGGCGATGTCCCCGGTCTTGACGCCCTGCCGGGCCTGGCGGTGATGGCTGAGGATGACCTCGTGCATGGAAGGAGTTTTGTAAGGAACTTCGTACACATCTTCCAGCTTCTTGCGAATATAGTTGGCGTTGAGGACCGCGTCTTCGGTGGTCAGGCGCAGGCCATCGTAGCCGTTGGCCATGATGTAGGCGAGCGCGCGCACGTGCATGCCGAAGTTGCCGTAGAACATGCGAACGCGACCGATGGCCTTGGGGCGGTCATAGTTGAATCCCAGGCTGCCATCCGGCTTGGTGACGACGACAGGTACGGGCAAGAAAGGCTCTAGCTGTTTCTTGCAGGCGACGGGACCTGATCCCGGGCCGCCGCCGCCATGCGGCGTAGAAAAAGTCTTATGCAGGTTGAGGTGCATCACATCCACGCCGAAGTCGCCGGGACGGGTCTTGCCGACAAGGGCGTTCATGTTGGCGCCATCCATATAGAGCAGACCGCCTTTTTCGTGCAGGATATCGGCAATCTTGTGGATCTCTTCCTCAAATATCCCCAAAGTGTTGGGATTGGTGAGCATGATGCCGGCCACATCTTCATTCATCTGCGCGGCCAGGGCGCTCACGTCAACCATGCCGGCGGAGTTCGACTTCAAGTTCTCAACGGTATAACCGCAGATGGCCGCCGTGGCGGGATTGGTGCCGTGTGCCGAATCGGGAATCAGAATTTTCTTGCGCGGATTTCCCTTCGACTCCAGATACGCCCGAATGAGCAGGATACCGGTCATCTCCCCGTGCGCGCCGGCGGCAGGCTGCAGGGTGATTGCTTCCATTCCCGTAATTTCCAACAGATAGTCAGAGAGAAGTTTGAGAATGCGCAAGGCGCCCTGCGTCATCTTCTCCGGCTGGTAGGGATGCGCGTTGGCCAGGCCGGCGATGCGGGCCACGGCTTCGTTCACCCTTGCGTTGTATTTCATGGTGCAGGAGCCCAGCGGATACTTGCGTTCGCTGGCTCCGAGCAGCTTGGCAGCATCGGCCGCAGGGACATCGAGAGGAGGGAGTTTGTAGCCCTTCTTGCCCGGCGAGGATTTTTCGAAGATCAGACCTTCGTTCTGGCTGGGGTGCTGGCGGACCTTCTTAATCTTGCCTTTTGTTTGTTCGGCGCTCATTGAGACACCGCCTGGGCAGCAGCATCAATCTGCTCGCGCGTAATCATTTCGGTACAACACCACAGGGCGGCATTGCCCAGTTCGGGGTAGAACTTCTGCAACGGAAATCCCCCAATGATCTTTTTCTCCAATAAGCGGTCATTAATCAGGTGTGGATTTTCCGAGGTTTGCACCACGAACTCGTTGAAGCGTGGCGCGCCTTCAAACAGCACTTTGGCTTTTTTCCCAAACTGCTGCGCGGCATAGTGCGCTTTAGAAAGATTGTGCTGGGCCAGCTCTTTGATGCCTTCGCGTCCATAGATCGTCATAAAAATTGTGGCCATGGTGGCCGCCAGGGCCTGGTTGGTGCAAATGTTGGATGTTGCCTTCTCGCGCTTGATGTGTTGCTCGCGGGTGGCAAGCGTGAGAACAAAACCGCGATTGCCTAGCTGATCCACGGTCTGGCCTACCAAACGTCCGGGCATCTGGCGCACAAATTTCTCGCGGGTCGCGATCACGCCCGCATAAGGACCACCAAATCCCAAGGGCACGCCGAAGGATTGCGCCTCCATGGCAACAATGTCTGCTTCCGCGGGCGGTTTCACAATTCCAAGAGAGACCGCCTCCGCAATGGAGACCACCAGCAACGCGCCTTTTTTGTGCACGAGATCTGCGATTGCAGCTACGTCTTCAATGGTTCCCAGGAAATTTGGTGATTGAATGACCACACAGGCGGTCTGATCACTCGTGGCCTGATCGAGAGCGTTGAGATCCACACGTCCATTGGCTAGAAATGGAACTGTGGCAACCGGGATGCCCTGATATTTGGAGTATGTGCTGAGTACCTCGCGGTATTCAGGATGCAGGCTGCGCGCCACCACCGCACTGTGGCGTCCGGTGATACGCATGGCCATCATGACCGCCTCGGGAATAGCGGTCGAGCCGTCGTACATGGAGGCATTGGCGACCTCCATGCCGGTGAGTTCGCAGATCATGGTTTGAAATTCAAAGATGGCCTGCAGCGTTCCCTGCGCGATCTCCGCCTGGTAGGGCGTGTAGGCGGTAAAGAACTCACCGCGCGAGATGAGCGAATCGATCACCACCGGACGATAGTGACTGTAAGCTCCCGCCCCTAGAAAATTGGCGTAGCCGGCGGCGCATTCGGCGGCGCGCTGCTGGAAGTAATCCACGATTTCCGACTCGGCCAACTGGCGCGTGACCTTGAGGTCGCGGTTCAGCCGGTATTCTTCAGGAATGTGGGAAAAAAGTTCGTCAATCGATGCCGCGCC
>QIAW01000280.1 GCA_003225655.1 Acidobacteriota bacterium | reverse complement strand
CGGCGAGGTTGTCTTTTTCGCGGTCGAAGTAGGCCACCTGCTTGGCCGGGTCTGAGGCGAAGGGATCTAACAACTTGAGTTTGGTGACCGAAAACATGCGCTGCCCGCTGGAAAATTTGAGCTCTTCATAATTCATGCCCACGTAAAGATAGGGGTGCCCCTTCCACACCAGCATCAGCGGACGCCCCGCCTGCGGCGCCAGGATAAACGGATCGATCCCCTGCGGCAGCCCGGTCACCGTCGTGGCCTCCAGGCGCGCGCGGCGGCCGTCGTCGAGCATGTATTCGCCGTTGATGTACTGCGCCAGCGAATTCAGGTCAACGCTGTCTTTGCACAGTTCGCCGCCCTCCGCCTTGATGACCCAGAACTTCTGCTTGAGGTCGACTTTCTGTGTTTGCAGAATCGTCTCCACTCCGGCGGCCCAGGCCCAGTTCTCGCATTTCTGCGCGGCTGTGGCGCTGGAGAGTCCGGGGATATCCACGCTCTGGTCAGGGGTCAGCTTTACTTCGGGCGGGGTCTTGGGATGGCGGAGGGTCAGCAAATCCCAGATCAATTTCCCTATCCTGGCCATGACCAGCGGGGAAACCGGAATCACCGCGAAAGACGGCACGCAAAGCACCGCCACCAAAGCTGCGACGGCAAATGGCCGTGACCAACCTGTGCTGCGCATGGCGCAACTATAGCGCACTTTCGCCCGGCTGAGGAATGATGTACACAGATTCACACGGGGGAGACAAAAGTGCTAAGCGCGATGCACAGCTACAGCTAATGGCTGGCGGCTAGCAGCTTTGCTCGCAGTGATTGCCATGAACTGCAAACTTACTTGGCCATAGCGGCCAGCGCCTCGCGAAACAGCACCTCGAACGATTGTTTCTCGCCATTCCTGGTGGAAGCGATCCGGCCCAGCGCGCGCTCTGCCAGCGAACGTTGATATCCCAGGTTGACCAGGGCAGAGATTACATCTTCTTCGATGGCGGTAGCCGCCGGGACCGACGGTGGAGCGGCGAACTGATCCAGTTTGTCGCGCAGCTCCAGCACCATGCGCTCGGCGGTCTTCTTGCCGATGCCGGGAATGCGCGTCAGCGTGGCCACATCATTGCCCCGGATGGCGGCGACCACAGCTTCCGCCGACATTCCGCTCAAGATGGTGATCCCCAGCTTAGGGCCGATGCCGCTGACGCCGATCAGTTTTTCAAAGAGCTGTTTTTCTGCGCGTTGCAAAAAGCCAAACAGCGCCAGGGCGTCTTCGCGGACGTGGGTGTAAACGTGCAGTGCGATCTCCTCGTTTAACGCAGGAAGATCGGAGTAGGTGGTAACGCTGATGGCCAGCTCGTAGCCTACGCCTGCAGCTTCGACAATGGCATGGCTGGGACCCTTGGCAATCAGCTTTCCGCGAAGATGGGCAATCATTGCCGTTTATTCTAGCCGCAGATTGATGCAGATCAGCGCGCAGATAAAAAAATCGTTTGAGAAAGCAAGGAAAAGACTTTTTTGCTTTCCTTCGTGTCCTTTGTCATCTTCGTGCCCTTTGTGGTTCGATTGAATTTCTACTGCCGGCGGCGGTAAAAAATATTGAACTCAAAGCCGGGGTTGGGTGGAAACAGCTCATGGATCTTGCGCAACCGCTCGGCCATCAGGCGCGAGTAGTGGATATTCGCGCTCGCGCAGCTCGTAATAATCCACGTCAATCAACAGCGAGAGCATGTAAATGGCGATGGCATCAGAGAACGTCGCGGCGAAGTAGTCGTTTTTCGCCTTCTCTGCTCCCGCCGCGGATGAGCTTGCCAGCTTGCGCAATTCGCTGGCATCGAGGCTGGTTTCTCCCCGTACTTTTTCCTCTGCCTGCTTCCATACCAGGTCGGCAAAGGCCTGCGAGACGCCGGCGCGGTCCACGAAAGCGTGGCCCACGTTGATGTAAAACTCGAAGGCCACGGAAAACTTGTCGTCCATCAGGCGGGTGGAGATAAAAATACATTGGGCATCGCCGCTGGCCAGGTTGCGGTGGCACACAGCCTTATCGCTGAGGGCAACGTCATAGCGCTCAGCAACCAGGGTGTCATCGCCGTCGCCAACCGTCAGCGGCACAAAGTAATAGGCTTTCTTATCCAGCGCGGCGGCAACCGAGCGGGGCACAGCGGTCACCATGCGCTCCAGGTCATTGGGTGCGAGCGCGGTCTCGCCAAGCGAGGTATAGCAAACCCCGTTGGCGGCCTGGGCGATTTGCGCCGTGCGGATAACCTCTTCCGCCCGCCGCGTTGGGGTATGGGCTTTAAGTTCGGCAGTCTCTGACATCTAGCCATTATTTTAGCCTACTGTTTTTCCCTCTAAGGCCCGATTTGTCGTAAACTTGTGAGTTCATCCTAAATTCATATACTCAGCCGGTTGTTGAGGCAAGAAAGGTTTGAAGATGCGCCGGAAAGATTTGATGAAGTCTTGGGGTCGAATTCTTGCAGGTAGCGCTCCCATGCTCTCCATTGAAATTACGCGCGAGTGCCCGCTAAGCTGCCCTGGCTGCTACGCATACGGTGCCGACCATTTGGGAGGCGAGGTAACTTTAACCGAAGTTTCGGATTTCCGCGGAGACCGGCTTGTTGAAGGCGTCGTCGGCCTGGTACGCAAGCATAAGCCGCTGCACGTCTCCCTGGTAGGAGGCGAGCCGCTCGTACGCCATCGCGAGCTGAGCCGTATCCTGCCGCAATTGAGCGAGATGGGCGTGTACACCCTGGTGGTGACCAGCGCCGTGATCCCCATCCCCGCCGAGTGGATGGCCCTGCCCCGGGTCACGATTGGAGTTTCCATCGACGGTCTGCCCGAGCATCACGATGTCCGCCGTAAGCCCGCGACTTATGAGCGTATCCTCAAGAACATTGAGGGACGCAAGGTCAACGTTCATTGGACCATCGTCCAGAGCAACATGGATCGCCCCACCTACCGTGAGGAGTACGTGCGCTTCTGGAGCGAGCGTCCCGAGATAGATCGCATCTGGGTGAGCACCTACACTCCGCAACTGGGAGAAAACACTCCGGAGATGCTGACGCCCGAGTCACGCCGGCGACTGAGCGAGGAGCTTGCTGCCCTCTCCCAGACCTACAAAAAGCTGCTGTGGAGCCACCAACTCTCCGAGGCCATGCTGACTCCACCGCAGAATCCCAATGAATGCATCTTCTCCAAGATGTCGATCAATTACACCGCCGATTTGAACAAACGCGTCGAACCCTGCGTCTTCGGCGGCACCCCCGACTGCAGCCAGTGCGGCTGCGCCATCAGCATTGGCGCTCATCGCATCGGTGATCACAAAATCGGCGGCATTCTGCCTGCCCGCTATCTGATGGAAGGCTCGGTCAAGATCGGCAAACTGATCGCCGCCATGAACGACAAGTCCCATGAGTTGGTTCGCTGGGGCACCCGGCCCGCTGGCAAGCCCTCACCGACACCGAACGGGTTGGTAAATATCCAGTAAAGCCGTTCCGTAAAACCGTTCCAACGAAGCAGCCCAAAATAGGTAAACATAAAAAGCCCCCGGCTATTGCTGATAGCCGGGGGCTTTTTGCTAGAGCATTTTCGAGGTTACTGTAGACTTTCTCAGGGAGAAGACACCTGTCAGGGCACGGATTTTATCCGTGCAGCTAGAACCTTAAAATGGTATAAGCTTTTGAAAATGAACAATTCCACTCTGTCTTGGATGAGCTGCAGCTCACCCAAGGTGAAAGCCAGCGAGTTTCCGACATGCCTGTTTTCAATAGGTTACGCTGGTCTTTCGACTGTGCCGCAGGCCAGCGGCGCAGCGAAGCGGAACGCCATAGAGTTAAGACTTTTTGCGCAGCCCTCTTACCCCCGAATTTTATGAGTTACCGCATTTATGGGACGAACTCTATTAAATTCTGTACTTCCCGGCCAGAATTCTTGAAAATTGTAGGAACGCCAGGCCGGATTCTGCTATCATTCCCATCCAAATCAAGTACTTAGGTGCCAATTCCTTTTGGCACGTCTCATGCACTAGTTGTATGCTCTGTACCCATTCCTGAATTGCACTCCAGAGCTGCAATAGAGAACCTGAGTCGCTGGGTCAAAGATCCGATAGTCAACAGCCAGACAGTCAACGGGCCAACAACCAACTTGTTTTAGGAGAGAAGATCATGTTTAGAAAAATACGCGCTACTTTCTTCCTTGCTATTGCTGCTTTCCTGGTTTTGCTCCCTGCCGCCTGGGCGCAATCAACCAGCGCCATCCAGGGGACAGTCCTTGACTCCTCCGGCGCTGTGGTCGCCAACGCGCAAGTGACAGTGCAGAACCAGGGGACCTCGGAGCTACGCACCACCCAGACTGACAGTAACGGACGCTATGCCGTACCCTCGCTGCCCGTCGGTACCTACAAGATCACGGTAAAAACCAGGGAATGCAGACCGCCGTCGCCAACAACCTTCTCCTCGAGGTGGCCCGCACGGCTGTGCAGGATTTCAGGCTCAAAATCGCCAGCGTAGAGACCACGGTGGAAATCGCCGGTGTCGCTCCTGTAATCGAGAGCACAACGGTGGGCGTGGGACAGGTTGTCAATCAGGATACAGTGCAGCAGATTCCATTGAACGGCCGCCACTTTGTGGACATGGGCCTGTGGATATGGGCCTTCTCATTCCCGGTTCAGTCACTCCTCCACAGACCGGCAATTTGACCGCACCATTGCGCGGACAGGGCGGATTTGCCTTTAACACCGCCGGCAACCGTGAAGATACAGTCAACTTCATGATCAACGGCGTCAACCTGAATGACATGGTGCAGAACCAGATCACCTTTCAGCCTTCCATCAACACAGTGCAGGAGTTCAAGGTTGATAATCAGACCTATAGCGCGGAGTATGGCCGTAACTCTGGGGCCATTGTCAACATCGCAACCCGCTCAGGCACTAATGGCCTGCACGGCGAAATCTTCGAGTTCGTGCGCAACCACGCATTTGATGCCCGAAACTTTTTTAACCGGGAGACAAGCTCGACAGGCTTGCACCAACGCCAATCCACTTTTAAGCGCAACAATTTTGGTGGTGCCGTAGGCGGGCCTCTCTGGAAGGACCACACATTCTATTTCTTGAGCTACGAAGGCCTGCGCCAGCGCCAGGGAGTTGATACCAGTGCGGGAGTACTAACGGCTGCGGAGCGCGCTTCTGTAACCAATAC
>QIAW01000278.1:8621-15223 GCA_003225655.1 Acidobacteriota bacterium | reverse complement strand
TATGTTATTGTCCCGGCTCTGATAGAAGTGTACCGAAGAGTTTGAAGCATTGAGGAGGAGTATTTCATGAGAGCAAATCGCATTCTACTGATCTTAACCGCGCTGCTGCTGTTGACTACGGTGGCCATGGCGGGCACGATTCCCGTGGGAACGTATGTTACCGTGCGTACCGTCAGCACGATGAAATCCGGGACCAACCACAGCGGACAAAGCTGGACCGGCACCTTGGTCAATGACCTGGTCGTGAATGGAAACCAGACCGTCGCCCATGCCGGCGATCCGGTGAAGGGTGTCATCACGTACGCGAAAGATAGTGGACGCATCCACGCCCCCGGCTTGCTGACTCTGCGCTTGAAGGAAGTCAACGGCGTTCCTGTGACCAGCAGCTCACGCTCCTATAAAGGCAAGAGCCACACCACCAGCAACGCCACCAAGATCGGCGGCGGCACCGGCTTAGGCGCGCTGATCGGCGGCCTGGCCGGCGGCGGCAAGGGCGCTCTCATTGGAGCGGGCGCGGGCGCCGCGGCTGGAACCGGCCTGGCTCTGGCCACCGGCAAACAGCAGGCTGTGATTCCAGCGGAAACGGTAATGAGCTTCAGGATCAACAGCAGCCAATAGTATTGCCCGCATTGAGGTCGACGACAGCGGTAACATGAAATGTGTTACCGCTTTTTTTATTTGTTTGTGACACCCGCACGCGCAGCTCGGGCTTTACAATTACGTCTTCAATACCCATGCGCGCCGTCATACAACGCGTGAGCCGCGCCAGCGTCGCTGTGGATGACAAGGTTGCCGGCCAGATTGGACAGGGGTTGCTGGTGCTGCTGGGCGTCTCCCGCACTGACACGGAAGCCGCCGCTGACTATCTCGCCGACAAGATCATGGGATTGCGTATTTTTGAGGATGCAGCCGGCAAGATGAACCTCTCGGTAACAGAAGTAAACGGCGGCGTGCTGCTAGTCTCGCAATTCACGCTTTATGGTGATGTGCGTCGGGGCAAGCGCCCTTCTTTCGACGCGGCCGCGCCGCCGGAGCAGGCCCGCAAACTTTATGAATACATGATCGAACGCCTGCGAACTCTGGGTATCCCGTGTCAAACCGGCGTGTTTCAGGCGATGATGCAGGTTGAATTGGTGAACGATGGGCCAGTGACGATTCTCTTGGACTCGGAGAAGGGGTTTTGACCGGGATAGGCTGGAGACCTAGGACTCTTGACTTGCTCACGCCCTCACTTCGGGCAGGGGCGGAGACTTGCTCGTGGCCAGGCTGCGCAGCTTTTGCAGGATGTTGGCGCGGGTCTTGGCGTAGGACTTCTTGTCGTCAAAAAGCTGAGTCGCCAAATGCGCTCCCATGGCCAGCGAGTTCATCTCTGATGCCAGTTGAGCGGCATCCACCTTTGGATCAAGTTGTCCTGTTTTTTGCGCTGCTTCGATCGCACGCTGCAGTTTTGCAATCCATCCCTGCATGATCTCGGCAATGCGGTTGCGAATGGGCCCCCTACGGCTGTCAAATTCAAAAGCTGCAGCCGTAAAGAAGCAGCCGCCAAGGAAGACGCGCCGCTCTACGTGCGACAGCCAGCCGTCGCACAGTGCCCACAACTGAAGCATACCCTCGGGGTTGGCCATGGCCGGCTGCACGATCTCTTCCATAAAGATCTGCCGCGCCGCTTCAATGGTCTCCAGTTGCAGCTCGAGTTTAGAGCCGAAGTGGGCAAAAAGCCCGCTCTTGCTCATGCTGAGCTCTTCGGCAAGGCGGCCGATGCTGAGCCCTTCAAGCCCTTCCACCGAGGCGAGGTTGACGGCACAACGCAGAATGGCCGACTTGGTGCGCTCGCCGCGGGGCTGGCGCGCCGGCTGTCTGCGGGCGGCCGTGGCTGGTTTTGCCATGTGAGCCGAGTATAGCAAGGAAAATAAAAAAGCACGAACGTTCGTTTTTTGTGATAGAGTGCTTTGCACAAGAGGATGCAACCGATGAAGCCCTCAGCGCAGCGCCTTTGCCTCGGTCTCTTATCGCCGGTTCTTCTGCTCGGGCGAAATTCACTCGCCGCGCAGGAGGTGCCACTCGAGCGCTGCGACCGCCTGCCGGCGATACGGGTTGAGGTTGCCGGCAATAAACCCATGCTGTTCCTGGTGGATACGGCTGCCACTTCGCTGCTCAACCTCAAGTCTTTTGTGTTGGGGGATGCGCGCGAAGTTGAGATCAGCTCGTACCGGGGCACTGCCAATACCCGCGCCCGCGAAGTCAGCCCTCCGGAGATGAAGATCGGCAGCTACCACCTGGTGGGCGTAAAGATGATGGCCATTGATCTTTCAGCTTTGGGCGCGAGTTGCGGCAGGCGCATCGACGGAATCCTGGGCGCCGACCTGCTGGAAAAGATGGGAGCCACCATCGACTTCAAGCGCCAGATTGTGCATTTCATGACCAGCGACGAACGGCGCGAAGAAAAACTCATTGGTGAGGCGAGGAGCGATGTAGAACATTGTATGGCAGCGTTGAGTGCCCAAGACGAACAACAGCTTGCAGAATGTCTGGCCCCAGAGCTAACACTGCTTACGGAGGGCACCGTGGCTTACCCGCGAAATCAGGCGCTCACCTGGCTGCGGGAACGCTATCTCCATGCTCAATCCCGATCTCATGCGGAAGCTGAGGCCCATATCGAGGCGCACGCCGCCAACTTCCACGTTGTCGGCGAGGCGGTATTGTTTGCATACGATTTGAACCGGACTACACCCGGCGATTCGCAAAATGAGAATGGCATGGCCATGTGCCGCAAATCAAACGGCCGCTGGCGAATCACTAGCATCAGCCCGGCGAGCTCACGGGCGGAGATGACGACAAAGAGATAGTCCTGTCACACCTGACTATGACCGAGACGAGCCGATGTCCTTGGCACGGCCAATGTTTATGTAATGGCACTCAAGAATGAAATGAAGGATCCCGATGAAGAAAAGTCCAAGAACGCACCCGCTGATGATCGGCTTGGCAGCCTCCTGCGTGACCGGCGCTAACTCGAAGCGAACAACGCCCACAGTACGACGACGACCGCCTTCGGCATGTTCAGAGTTTACTTTAATCAGCAACCAATGGCATTATTCACCAAAGACGAAACGTCCCAGAAGAAAGCCATGGATGAAGCCGACCGCCGCCGCGCCCTGCAAGAGGCTTATAACCAGGAGATCGGTAGCCCTTGAGGTAACCGCATCTCCCGCAATGATACGTAGCAAGCTACGTATCTGCTGACGCCAAGTTTCGGAGCCTCCTAGTCCACCACAAATCCACAATGAACACGGAGAAAAGCGAAATCGGCCAAGCCTCGGGCTTTGAGCGAGATTGGGAGAATGGAATGGAATCGAATCTGGCGGCTGAAAAAAATTTCGCCGTGATGTCGATTTGCAGGTGGTTCAAGCGTCGTCTTGTTGAACGCGGAGCTCAAGCTTCGCCATTCCAAAGGAGACGACATGAAGATTCGCATTGCTATATTGATTTTGGTGGCTGGATTGACGGTTTCGGCATTTGCTGCGGATGCCTCGGCGCCGGTGACGAACGCCACAGCGGCATTCGAACGGTTGAAGGGGCTGGTGGGCACGTGGCAGGCAGACACCAACATGGGCAAGCTGCAGGTTACGTACGAGCTGACCTCGGGCAGCCATGTGCTGCTGGAGCGGGAGACCGGCGACGCGCAGCAGCACAACATGGTCACGGCTTATTATGTGGATGGTGACCGGCTGGCGCTGACGCACTATTGCGAACTGGGGAATGAGCCGCACATGGTGGCGCATAAGATCAACCTAGACAGCGGCGAGATCGTATTTGATTTCGCCGGGGCAGGAAACCTGGCCAGCCGCAACGCGAAGTACATGCATAATGCGACGATCCGGCTGGTGGATGCCGACCACTTCACCGGCTTGTGGACGTTGTTCGAGAACAACAAGCCGAAACTCACGGTAACGGCGCAGTACACGCGCGTGAAGTAGAAGCATCTTTGACATCCTGAAGCTTGAACATTTGTCGCAGTCTCGTCATGAGGAAGGGACGCGTCTCAGGTGATCCGATTTAAGCCGGTGGCGGTCCCTATCTCCATCCGAGGTCCCTCGCCTCGGGGCTTGATTGCATAACAACAACGGATGACACTTTATGCAAGAGGGAGGATCCTTCGAAGATGTCAACAGAGCCAAATCGATTGTAGAAAGAATAGAGATTTTAGAAGAAAAGAGAGAGCAATGGCGCAGTTCCTGTTGTTACTCCATGCCGATCCGACGAAGTGGCTGGCCATGCCGGCCGACGAGAAGCAGAAAGGCATGGCCAAGTATAGGGCCTGGGGCAACCAGGCCCGGCAGGTAGGATTCCTGGTGGGCAGCAACAAGCTGGTGGACGACGGCGGCAAGGTCATCCGCGGCCCCAAGGCGCTGGTCACCGACGGGCCCTACAGCGAAACGAAGGAGTTCCTGGGCGGATACTACCTGATCGAGGCGGCAAATTACGAAGAAGCTGTGCGCCGCGCGAAAGACCATCCGCATCTGGAGCACGGCACGATCGAGGTGCGGCAGATCGAGAAGCTGCCGGGGTAAATCCTGCGAATTGTGGCAAATCGGCGCGGTGTCGCCCGCGAAAGCGGCGCCCCGCGCCGGTCTGCCCAGGGCGCTGCGAGGGCTGGAAGCCCAGGCCATCGGGCTTGACAACCGACAGTTAAGCTATTAGGATTTGTACCTTCCCCAAAATCTGCGTTGAGGAGTTACTTGAATGTCAAAGCCCAATAATGAAGCGAAAGGCTCTATCAGCCGCAAGCTTGATCGTCGCGCAGTGATCGGTGGCGCGCTTGCAGTAGGCGGGTTATCCGCGCTCAGCATGGCGATGCCCCAAGCAGACGCGGCGACCGACCCAAGAGCAACCGTCGCAGAAAGAGAATGGGCCAGAGCCCTGGCAAGACACGTGGCCAACCAACTGCCGGAAGCTGCACGCCAAATTCCGGACCTGTGTCTAAACTCCGATCAGCTCGAGCAGCTCCGGAAAGTCTTCGAGAATACTCTGATCACCAACATGGGCTGCGAAAGTCCTCGCGAGTAATTGGCCGCGGTGCACCGGAGGCTTGGGGAGTCGTTAGCCTGTGGTGTCTCAACACCGTACAGTCCAACAGCCATGAGAATCTGCCTCATCAGTGCGCCCACGGCCAACCAGTTCGATAACCGGCCTGTGGACGAAATGGAGGCAGCTCGCATTATGGGCGAGCTTGCCCCGGTCGGCATCCTCAGCCTTGCCGCCGTGCTGGAAACAAAAGGCTTGCAGCCGGAAGTTGTAGACCTCAATCGCGTTTACTACGATTGGCGGCAAAAATCGAAGCAAAATGAAATTGATTTTTGCAATTTTGCCGGCGCCTACTTCGCCAACCGTGATTTTGACTTTTTTGGCTTCAGTACGGTTTGCAGCAGCTACCCGCTGACGCTTCGCATTGCCGCTGAGGTCAAGCGGCTGCATCCCGAATCAGTGGTCGTGCTGGGCGGCCCCCAGGCGTCCGTCGTGGACGTCTCCACCATGCGCGCCTATCCATTCATTGACCTGGTAGTGCGCGGTGAAGCGGAGCAGAGCCTTCCTGATCTTGTGGATGCGCTGGCTAGCGACAGCTCGCTCGCTGCAGTCCCAGGCATCACCTTTCGGCGGAATGAAGACGGGGAAATCGTGCGCAGCCCGGATGCGCCCCTGGTTCTAGACCTGGATGCGTTACCATTTCCCGCTTTTCATCTCTTTCCCGACGTTCGTTTCTGCCGCCACTTTCCACTGGAGTTAGGGCGCGGCTGTCCCTTTGCCTGCACGTTCTGTTCGACCAATGATTTTTTCCGCCGCCGTTTCCGGCTGAAGAGTCCGGCGCAAATGATTGCCGATATGCGTAGGGTCAAGCAAACGTACGGCATCAACTCTTTTGAGCTGGTGCATGACATGTTCACGGTTGACCGCAAACGGGTAGTGGAATTTTGTGAAGCCCTGCTGGAGAGCAAGGAAGAATTCACCTGGGGCTCCAGCGCACGCACGGACTGCATTGACGAAGAACTGATCGCGCTCATGGCCAAAGCAGGCTGCCGCGGCATTTTCTTTGGCATTGAGACCGGCTCTAAACGAATGCAGAAGGTCATTGACAAGGGCCTTGATCTGAACGATTCGGCGGAGCGGGTCCGTTCCTGCGACAAATTCAAAATCAACACAGCGGTCTCATTGATGGCCGGCTTTCCCGACGAAACCATGAACGACCTGCGCGATACGGCAGCATTTTTTGTGGATTCATTGCGCTATGACCACGCTGATCCTCAACTCAGCATCCTGGCTCCGCTAGCGGATACACCCATCCAGAAGCAGCACAAAGATTCGCTTGTTCTGGACGACGATGTTGCCGATATGTCGTATCGCGGATGGCGGCAGGAGACTCAGGATCACGCGATGATTACCCAACATCCGGAAATCTTTTCCAGCTTTTACTCCGTTCCTCTGCCGTACCTTGAACGCGAATTCATCAAGGAGCTACGTGACTTTCTGCTTTGCGGCATGAGGGTATTTCGCCGGCTTCTTCTGGGCCTGCATCAGGATAGCGGCGACGTGGTGGAAGTTTTTCAACA
>QIAW01000278.1:0-8469 GCA_003225655.1 Acidobacteriota bacterium | reverse complement strand
CGAAGCCGCATTGCTTGGCCGCGATCATGAATCGGAACATGAATCGAACGGCATCCGCCCCAATCGAGAACAAGTCTCCGATGACCTGCTTTCCCATGACGATGAAGAGCTGAGTTCTCCGGATAGCCGTCCCCGGTTGCTTCCCGGAGTAAACGTCATCAAGGTTCCGGCCGATTATCAGGAGATTGTGCGGCGGCTCCGGCAGAGAAGCCCGTTGCATGACATACCCGTCGGGCAAGTGAAACTCGCAATTCGCAGAATTGCGATGGGGCCGGCGGAAGTTCGCCAGCTCACCCCGCTCTCGGCCGAATTGCTGGACCTTTGTGAAGGCAGCTTGACAGTAGAAGAGATTGCAGCAGAATTCCGGCAAAATAAGATAGAAGTCTCGGGCGTTCCGGCTGACAAGCTATGTTTAGCGGGACTCGAGATACTGCTCCAGCAGCGCCTCATAGGCCTGACGTAACCGAAACCGGTTGTCCATTGACCTGAAACTAATGTGCTGGCGGAGAGGGGGGGATTCGAACCCCCGATACAGCTTTTGACCGTATAACGGTTTAGCAAACCGCCGCCTTCAGCCACTCGGCCACCTCTCCGGAGTATGGGCGGGGACAACTGAGAATTCATTATAGCGGAATACCAGGCTGTTCGGGATTTACCATCGCAATTCCAGCCGAGCCTATGGCCGCCGCAGCACCGACTGGTAAGGATCAACCAGGATGCGGGTCACGTCTGCTGGAGCTTCGAGACGGAAGCTGGTTTCCGAGCCGTCTGCAAAAATGCGTCCCAGAAAAACCGGCTGCTGGTTCGCGGTGGCGACGGTGCCGTAGATGGGCACAGAAGTCACGAAGTCTTCCGGGAGCTCGCTCTGCATCAGCTTGCCGGTCACGATTGCTCCCCCCGCGGGTTTGCGGGTCACGCGCACGCTGGTGGCTTCCAATTTGGGAATGGCGGTGCCGTTCACCCAATTTGAGAAAAACCAATCGAGCGAATGTTTGTTCTCGTAGGAAAGGGTGGCAGGCATGACTTTCTCGATGGCGCTCTCCAGATCCAGGGTAGAAAACCTGGAGGCAGCATATTGCTGCTGAATGTTACGCATGACCTGAAAGAAGAGCTCATCGCCGGCAAGGGAGCCGCCGCCGGCTTTGGCGCGCCCAGGATCGCGCAGCATCATGCGCAGCATGTGGATCAGCCAAGTGCCGCGTCCGTAAAGGACTTTGTCATAGCCTTGAGGGAATTTTGATGAGGCCAGCCTGACGCCCAGGGTCACCGCGCCGGCGTCTTTGTATTCCAATCCTTCTTTATTTTTTTCCAGCAGCTCGCGGCGATAGGCTTCCATGGCAGTCTTGAATTTCTCAGGACTCGAGGCCTCGATCTCCAGCAGGGCAAAATAATTGGCTAGGGCCTCCATCATCCATTCATCGCGATAGCTTGCCCACAGGGTGCCATCACCCCACCATTGGTGCGCGATTTCGTGGGCGGGCATGAGTTTGTCGTACATGATGCGGTCAAACTCGCTGGCGCGCATCTGCGGCTGGTCCCACACCGAGCGAGGGAAAGGGAAAGGGGCCAATGCGCGTGGAGATGAAGTTAATGGTATCTGCCGCGCGCTGGGTCAGCGGCTTAACCTGTTGCGAGGGATTGAGAACTGGAATTGAGGTCAAAGATTCCACCACGACCTTTTTGGTTCGGGGATCGATGCGCTCCACGTCCTGGTGCAAGGTGAGCGCGTGCTGCAGGCGTTCTTCCACCCCGCGGGCGGCGTAGGTTTCTACCAGCGTCTCACCTACGTGGGCCGAGCTACTTACATACTGGCCGAGATTGAACCCGGCGAGAGGCACCGGACGCTCCGACACCCAGTGCGATATCTGTTCGGCGCCGGCGCTCTGCAATGAAGTGCGGTGGCCGCTCGCAACCAGAGTCCACGAAGAGGGATACCGGAATTCGAGGTCAAAGGTGGCCATATCTGGCCCCTGGTTGGGATACCAGATGCCGCGCGCTCCCAAATACATCAGGCCGCCGCCGGCCTCGGAAAGCACGGAGCCGCTGTAAACAAACTTCAGCTCGGCTTCTTCGCTGGCGTGCAAAGCGCGGGGCAGCAGCACCACAAACAGATCGTTGCCGCGGCGTGCGAGCTGCGAACCGGCAATGGCTTCGTTCTGAATGAACTCTGCGGCGGCGCCATCGAGGTCCACGGATTTAAGCTGCAAAAAACGCGACAGTTCAAAAGGCAAGGCGCGCAACCCCTCGCGGTTAGAGTGCAGCTTCACCCGAGCCTCGGTTTCCAATTCGTGCGATGGCAAGATGTGGGTGTTGATCCTGTAGTGGGGGATGTTAAAAAAGCTGGGCGCCTCATTGTCTTTCCCACTCTCGGCACTCTTGCGGGCCGAGCGCATGGGGAAGGCGGTCCACAGGTCGTAATAGCGGACGCCGCTTTCCGAATCGCTGGTTTGGGCCACATAAATCTGCTCCAGGAAGCTGGTATCCAGGTTCACATCGAATGTGCCCAGTTTCAACCCTCCTATACGCGCATGGAAGATGCGCGTAGGACCGGGGTTGGTCATGGTCAACAGAAGGCGCAGAGCGTCGGCATCGGCCATGCTTTGTGCTAGCGAATTCCAGCGGTTGACGAAATCCTGCATCTCCTCGGCCGGCATGGGGCGCAGGCCACTGCGCAAATCTTCGTAAGTCGTGTCATTAAAACGGAAATACGCGGTGGCAAATTTTTCTTCCAGAACGGCAGCATGGGTAAACAGGGCAAGCGAGGCGCGCTCACTCTGGATCGGAGGCACGAGCAGCATCTCGCCTTCGCCTTCGAATACCGCCCCCGTAATATGGCCATCAACCTCCTGGGTGAAGGCGATAGTGCCTTCGGTCAGCGAGAGATGAATGTCTTCGCGGTCCAGGTCGGCATCGCGAACATGAAAAACCTTTTGTCCATCCAGGCCAACGCTGCGCAACTGGTGATAGAGCGTCAGAGCCGGCGAAGTGACGCTCGGCGGAGTCACCGCAGGCGAAACCACGGCGGGCGAAGGACCGGGGGAAGATGGCGGTACCTGCTGAGAAGTGGACCGCACCGGTAACAGCAATAACAATAGAAAGGTCGATACGGTAACCCGCAAAAGCTTAAAGGGGCGGAAGCGGATGGCGGTGGCTGGGGTCATGTCCAATGGTTATAGGGCGATCAGGAGCTTTTTTGCTAAAATCTGCTTGCGTGCTCAATAGGACTATTGTAATCGCCTTTTCTTGTCTCGCGTGCCTGAGCGCGCAGGCTGACACCATTCATCTTAAGAATGGGCGCACCATTTTCGCCGACAGCACCCACGAGAACAAGGGCAAAGTGGAGTACCAAGTCGGCGACGATACCTACGCTATCCCCAAGACTTCCGTTGACCGCATCGACTCCGGGGGCGCGCCTGTGCGCTCGGGGCGCAGCTCACAGGATGAGATTGCCATTAGCGCTCCGGTAGAAGACATCAGCCGCTCGGGTGAAGTGCAGAGCAAGCTTTTTCGCGACGGCCACATTGATCCCATGGCCATCAGTGAGATCGAAGCCATGGGAAATTCCGAACTGATGGCCGCCGCCCTGTTCGTTGCCGGCCGCTTTGAATATAACAACGGCAATCGCGACCTGGCGATCGGTTATCTGCAGCGCGGTCTGCGTTTTGCTCCCGAAAATCCTGCCATGCTGCACCTTTATGTGGCCACCCTGCTTTCCTTGAACCGCGGGCAAGAAGCTATTCAGTACGCGGAACGCGCCACCCGGCTGGAACCTTCGTCGGCAGACGCTTTTAACCTGCTGGGAGCGGCCTATTTCAAAACTGACCACACCGAAGATGCCATCCGCGCCTGGCAGCGCTCCCTAAAGCTGCGTCCTGACCCCAGTGTGCAGGCCATGCTCGATAAAGCCATGCGTGAGAAGAATGCGGAGAGCGATTTTTCCGAGGCAGACAGCGGCCACTTCGCGCTGCACTATGAAGGCAAACAAACATCCACCGCGCTGCGCCGTGAGATCCTCGACACACTGGAATCCCATTACAACTCGCTGGTGGGCGAACTCGGCGTCGCCCCCCGCCAGACCATTTCCGTTTCTCTCTACAAATCTCCCGGCTGGTCAGGCGCGGTTTACGATGGCAAATTGCGAATTCCGGTCGATGGTCTTACCGGCGTGACATCGGAGCTTTCACGCGTCCTCAAACACGAATTGACGCACGCCTTTATCAATCAGATTACGCATGGGCGCTGCCCGCAGTGGCTCAACGAGGGAGTGGCCCAGGCGCTGGAGCCGAAAACTATCTCGTCGGTGGGAAGGCAGTTGGAACAACTCTACAGTGATCACCGGCAGATTCCTCTCAGTGCGCTGGAAGGTTCGTGGATGGGCTTTTCCAACAGCCAGGCCTATGTCGCCTACTATGAGGGTCTGGCCGCCGTTGAATACATTCGCGACACTTATGGCATGAGCGACATTCAGCGCATCTTGCAGCGTCTGGGTGATGGCGCCTCGACTGAATCTGCCTTGCGCAGCACCATCCACGGTGGATACGCCGACATGGAAGACGGGGTTGCAGATTACCTCAAGAGGAGCTACGGAAGCAGCAATTAGCACCCTGTCTCATTGTTGCTTGGTTTCTTGTAAGTACTTGATGGGGCGACCTTTGCGGCTCCATCGAGGATCTCCAGGTGGGTCCTGGCAAATCTGCAAATACATTTAGGATTGCATTTCCTGTGGTTTGTGCTATTTTGGAATCCTTCCTTCCCTGTTCCCCTGGCTTTTATGAAATTGCCTTTTCGCCAAGCTACCGTGCAGCGGTTCCTGCGCAAGCCGGAGGCCTGCGTAGTACCCAGCCTGCAAACGGCCAGCATCGCCGCCCTCTACCGTGCAGCGCGCGTAGGAGGAGATTTCTTCGATTTTCAGGCCATTCAGGGCCGCCTGGTCTTCTTTTTGATTGATATTGCGGGAAAGCGCGAAGAAGCCCTCGACATTGCCGCTGGCCTGCAACAGGTGTTTCGTACTGAAGGAATTAAGCTGTTTGCAGGCTCACCTCTGAATGAGGCCGACGCCCTCAGCGATCTCACCATCCTGGTGAACAGGGCTCTTTTACAACTTGCCAATTGCGTGCGCTACGCTCCGGCATTTCTTGGCTGCTACGAAGAAGACCTGGGCACACTTTTCTACATCAACGCCGGACACACTCCCGGACTATTGAAAGACCGCGACGGCATCACCAAGCTCGAGGCCTGCGGATTGCCCCTGGGCCTGTTTTCTCATGCCACCCACGACGCGCAAATGTCTGTGCTGGAACCCTCGGCGGCCCTGCTGATAGTGAGCAAAGGTCTGGTGGAGAGCCGTTATGGCCACAAAGAGTTCGGCCTGGAACGGGTGCGCGAGAACCTGGAAAAGATGGATTTCAAAAATGCAAACGAGTTAAGCTCCGGAATTCTCGATGCCGTGCAGGAATTTACCCGAAACACTTCCGGACAAAATGACATTACGGCCCTCTCCATCATGCGCTCCGCGGCAGCCGCGCTGGCGGCCACCAACGGCGGAAGGGCCTGAGAAAGCTCAATTGCTCTTCATGTTCTGCGGTGATAGCATGGGCTCACCCTCGTAATACGCAGTAAGCTTCTTGCGCCCTCCCCCGAGCGCGACGCGGTGTTGGCATGAAAAAGCACAAGGGTCTCAAGATTGCGGGTGCGGTTCTGCTCGGGGTCGTAATCCTGATCCTGATTCTTCCTCTGGTGATCAATGTCAACCAGTTTCGTCCCACGATTGAAAAAAAATTACAGGAAAACCTGGGACGGCCGGTGGCCATTGGCAGCCTGCACCTTTCTCTGCTGGCGGGTGGCATCAGTGCAGACGATATCAGCGTTGCCGATGATCCAAGCTACAGCCGCCAGCCGTTTCTGAAAGCCAAATCGCTGGATGTGGCCGTCGATCTCGTGCCCTTGATTTTTTCACATTCACTGCACGTCAACTCCGCCACTCTGCGCGAGCCTGAACTGTACCTGGTGCGCGGCAGTGGAAACCGATGGAATTTCTCCAGCCTGGGCGCAACCCCGGGCGCACCCGCGCCGCGTAGCCAGCGATCGAGGAACCGCAAGAACGCAGCGCCCCCGGTAGCCCAGACGTCATCCGATGTCTTATCCATCGGATCATTCCGCCTCGTTGACGGCAAGGTTTTTGTTTCCAGCGCCTCGAATCCTTCACGCCAGCATGTTTACGAGGGTGTGCAGCTCAAGGCTTCAAACATTGGCTATAGCGTGCCTATTCCCTTCACTTTCAGCGCTACCACCCCTGGTGGCGGCAACCTGAAGATGGATGGAATCGCCGGTCCCCTCAGCCGTGACGATATAGCAAGCAGCTCTCTGCGGCTGACCATGGCGGTCAAACACATGGACCTGTCGTCAACCGGTTTTGTGGAGAACTCCTCGGGGGTGGCAGGCATTCTCGATTTTGACGGCATGATTCATTCCGATGGAAGCACTCTCACCACCGACGGCAAAGCCCGGACTGAGAAGTTGCGCCTGGTGCGCAGCGGCGGGCCAGCACGCCAGCCGGTTACGCTCGACTATGCCACCCACTATGACCTGAAGCGGCAGGCGGGAATCGTGACCCGCGGAGTGCTCGAAAGCGGCAGGACCGCAGCCATCATATCCGGAAATTATCTCAAGCAGGGCGACACCACCACTTCGGCGTTAATCTGCCCGCAGGTTCGAGCCTGCAAGGCGGCACCATCAGCGCCAATCTTGCCATTGACGGACCGATCGATCACCTGGTGATTACCGGGCCGCTCAACGTGGCCAATACCCGGCTGAAAGGATTCAGCATGGCGTCAGGCATCGCCAGCACGTTGAACGGCTCCAACGGCGGTCATGACACCATCATTGAAACCCTGAGCTCCAATCTGCGCGTCGCCCCCGATGGAATTCAGGCCGACAGCGTGCAACTGGTTCTGCCGCAGGTCGGAACCATCACCGGCAACGGCACGATTAGTCCAACCAACGCCCTGGATTTTCACATGATGGCCAAAATGAATGACGGAAGCAGAGGCTTCCTGGGAGGCCTGTTCCGTTCCAAGGGAGAAATTCCCTTTTTGGTTCAGGGAACGACCTCGCAGCCGGTCTTCATGCCCGATATGGGCAAGAGCCTGGGAAATATGCTCACCAACCCAGCGAAAGGTGTCGGCGGATTATTTGGCGGGCTCTTCGGCAAGAAAAAACAAAATTAAGGCTTATGGCGTTTTAACTTAATTACTGTGCTTCCTATTCCATCGTCCCATTTGCATTTGTCATCCTGAGTGCCGTCCTATGGGGCGAAGGATCTTGCGTTTTCTTGTCTGGACGTATAGCATTCAGCCTCACTATTCGGCACTCCAGCATTCAGCCACACTCTCCTAAACACAGGCAGCGCACTTCCGGGCCTCTCAGATAATTCGCCTGTGAGATTCACGTGAGAGTCGGCGCTCTGGATTTTCAGAGTTAGCAACGCACCGCCACCGAGTCGAATTCAAAAAGATCGGGTTATACCTACTAGCTTGATGTCAGATCCCCTCGGAGAATCGCTGAACCGCACTGCGGGTTCACGCTTCGAGAGGCTTCCATTCATCTCTGTTCAACCAAATTCGGAGGAAGACATGAAACGCACCCCCCAGGGTTTATTTCTTCTATTGGCTTTTCTTGTATTTGGGTTAGGAACAATGCTTACCCAGGCGCAAACAACCCAGAGTATCCAGTTCCCCAACCCGTTTAAGCACGTGATAGTGATATTCCAGGAGAACCGCACGCCCGACAATCTCTTTCAGGGCTTGTGCAGCCCTCCTTTCGGCACGGCCAGCTCATGCAGCACAACTCCGAGCGCAACCCAATACAACATTGCCACCAAGAACTGGCTCGATAAGCATTCCCTCACCGGAGTGACGCAGCCAGGGCGGGTCACACTGGGAAATACTTAGCGGCAAGATGGATGGCGCCGGCGACATCACCTGCTCCGGCACTTGCCCCACCAAGCCGCAGTTCAAGTTTGTTGATAACTCGACCGGCACCCTGAATCCTTATCTGGAGTTGGCTACCCAGTATGGCTGGGCCAACTACATGTTTCAAACCAACCAGGGGCCCAGCTTTCCCGCCCATCAATTTCTCTTCGGCGGGACTTCGGCGCCCAGCGCCTCTGACGATGCCGCCGGCATCTTCGCCGCTGAGAATATGGGCGGCACAAAAGGGCCAGCAGGATGCATCGCTCTCGCCGGAACAACGGTTCGACTGGTGACTCCCAGCGGTGAGAACCAGACAATTTATCCCTGCTTTGAGCACCAGACCATGGCCGACCTGCTGGATAGCGCCGGCGTCAGTTGGAAATATTACGCGCCCAGCGCGGGCTCGATCTGGACGGCCCCCGACGCGATCAAGCACATCTGCCAGCCAAACGCGCCTACAGGCGGGCAATGCACCGGTCCGGATTGGACCAGGAACGTG
>QIAW01000279.1 GCA_003225655.1 Acidobacteriota bacterium | reverse complement strand
TCTGCTCTGAGGATGGAGTGGTACGGATGGAGAATGATCGTCCCGCCAGCGCCGAAAGCCCGCCACTGCAATAGAAGTTGCCAGTTACCGGCTGCCAGTCGCCAGTGCATTGATTCGCTGCATTGCGTCCTACAGGACATCGTTCAAAATATCTGGGCTTATAGGTCCCTGCATATTTGCTACAAAAAATAAGGGCGGCACTGAGGCCGCCCTTGCTGAAATTAATCTTCGTCCAGATTGCACGGTAAAAACTGTTACGCGGGCTGTTGTCCCGGAGCCATGCCCGGAGCGCGCTCCGGCTTAAGTTCCGGTTTAAGCACGTGCTGCGGCGCGCCATCGTTATCGTTAGGAGACGGTGGCTTGGGCAACTCCTTGCCCTCGATCACCAGCTTCAGTTCGTTGGCGTCAAGCACTTCGCGCTCCAGCAAGGCCTTTGCTATGCGCACGAGAGCATCGCGATTGGTTTCCAGTACTTCCTTGGCGCGCTGATAGCCGTAGTCCACGATTTTGCGGACCTCGACGTCAATCTTCATGGCAGTTTCTTCGCTGAAGTCGCGGTGCTGCGCAATTTCGCGGCCCAGGAATATCTGCTCTTCTTTTTTGCCGAAGGTCAGAGGACCCAGTTCGCTCATGCCCCATTCACAGACCATCTTGCGCGCCATCTCGGTTGCGCGCTCAATGTCGTTGCTGGCGCCGGTGCTCATCTGGTTCAGGAAAATCTCTTCCGCCAGACGGCCACCCATCATGATTGCAATCATGGTGTCCAGATATTCCTTGGTGTAGTTATGCTTGTCGGTTTCCGGCAATTGCATGGTTACGCCCAGCGCCATGCCGCGGGGAATAATCGTAACTTTGTGCAACGGATCTGCATGCGGCAGCTTGGATGCAACCAGCGCATGGCCTCCCTCATGGTAAGCCGTGACCTTTTTCTCATCTTCGGTAAGCAGCAGGGACTTGCGCTCCGCGCCCATCATGACTTTGTCTTTGGCCAGCTCAAAGTCGTACATGGTGACCGTCTTGCGATTATTGCGGGCCGCCAGCAGGGCCGCCTCGTTCACCATGTTGGCGAGGTCTGCACCGGAAAATCCGGGAGTACCACGGGCCAGAATGTTCAATTCCACATTGTCGGATAAAGGAATCTTGCGGGTGTGAACGCGTAGAATTTCCTCGCGTCCGCGCACGTCGGGACGGCTTACCACCACGCGGCGGTCAAAGCGGCCGGGCCGCAGCAGCGCCGGGTCAAGCACATCGGGGCGGTTTGTTGCCGCCACCAGAATGACGCCTTCATTCGATTCGAAGCCATCCATCTCGACCAGCAACTGGTTCAGGGTCTGCTCGCGCTCATCGTGTCCGCCGCCCAGGCCAGCGCCACGGTGGCGGCCCACGGCGTCAATTTCATCAATGAAGATGATGCAAGGCGCGTTCTTTTTGCCCTGCTCAAACAGGTCGCGCACGCGGCTCGCGCCAACGCCCACGAACATTTCGACGAAATCGGAACCGGAGATGGAGAAGAAAGGCACATTGGCCTCACCCGCAACCGCGCGGGCCAGCAGCGTCTTGCCGGTTCCAGGAGGGCCGACCAGCAGCACGCCTTTGGGGATGCGTCCACCCAGCTTCTGGAATTTTTGCGCTTCGCGCAGGAATTCGATAATTTCGCGCAGCTCTTCTTTGGCCTCATCCACGCCGGCAACATCTTTGAAGGTGACTTTTTTCTGCTGCATGCTGAGCAGGCGGGCGCGGCTTTTGCCAAAGCTCAGGGCCTTGTTGCCGCCGGTCTGCATCTGCCGGATCATGAAGAACCAGAAAGCTCCCAGCAGCAGCAGCGGCCCTAAGAACATCACGTAGCTCTGCCAGTTGCCCGAGCTCATGTCCTTGACGGTGGTATCGACGCCTTTTTCGCGCAAGATGCGGATCATGTCCGGATAGTCGGAGGGGACAACCGTGCGGAAGCCGGAGTTTTCGTTGCGGAACGTGCCGTGCACCTCACTGCCGGCGATGATCACGGTTTTGATGTTCCCCTGGTCCACTTCGTTCATGAACTTGGAGAAGTTGATCTCCGTTTCCTTATTTGTGTTGCCTGATTTGATCACCTCGTACAAAACCACAATCGACAATAGGATGACCACCCAGACCACGATCGTTTTAACGGTTGAATTCACTACCCACTCCTCATTCTCTGTAAGGCCCCAGAGCCTGGCTTGCAACCCGGCTACGTCTTTAGACTATGATGCACACGGATTAGATGCGTCATGGCCGGTTTCGACGCAGGCATCGGCGCTGCAAAACCACTTCTTTAGATTCTAACCCCTTTTTGCCCAAGATAGTTAAAGACGGATAAGACAACCTGGATGACTTAGGGCCAATGGACTATCGAGCTTAACCCCGACCTTAGCGCATGGTCTCGTCGGGCGGGTTTGAAAGACGGCTGTTTTCAATGCGTACGTACGGCAGATTGCGGTTGAGGTGGGGCGAACCCAGGCCATAGCCGGCTACAAAGGATTCATCCAGAACAAAGCCATAATAATCAGGACGCAGCGAGACACGGCGAGAGGAAGACTTGTCCAGAAAGGCCGCGAGCTTTACCGAGGCCGCGCCCTGGGCCTTGAAATGATGCATCAGGTAATCACTGGTGATACCGCTCTGCACCAGGCCTTCGATCAGCAGCACATGCTGGTTCCTTACCTCCACCGAGGGGCTGTAATTGATCTCTTTGCGGCTGGCGCCGCCGGTCCAAAGCTCATGGGTGTGGGGTTTGATGAACTGGCAGATCACCGGTACTTCCAGGTTGCGCACCAAGTCCGTCATGAACATGAAGCCATTTTCCAGCACGGCCACCGCGCAGCAGGTCTTGCCGCGGTAATCTTCAGAGATTTGCCGGGCCAACTCGCGAATGCGCTTTTGTATCTGCTCCGGGTTCAGCAGGATACGCTCTTCAATCACAGCGGTTTTGCTCAAGCCATAGCCCTCAGATAAAGAATTCATAACTGCACGCTTGGATATGTCCTTTTTCTGCAAAGCATGTCAAAGCGCATACCCAAGCTCACAGTTCACCGATCTTCTTTTTGCTCTTCATTGTTCTTCGATGAGCAGACCCTGCGCGGAGGCAGGCACATCAGCGGCAAGAGTGAAGCTGGCAGGGGGCGGGAAGCCCCGCATCCAGACAATTTCGTTTCCGCTGATGATCACCGGCCAGGACTTGCGCTCGGCCTCTGTCATCTTTTGTAACAGCTCTTTCACTTTCTTTGGAGCCTTGGTATGGGCTGGCCAAAACCGGTCTCCGGGACGCCAATTCCTCACCGTCAGTTCGGCGCCCAAACGCCGTGGATTGAGAAGCTGGGGCTGATTATAACTCTGGAACGCGGTTTTCCTCCTTCTTGCGCAGTAACTTGCGCTGTAACCTGCCCCGTAACTTGCGCTGTGGCTTGCACCGTGAGCAGGCGTGCCCGGATGCAGCCTCCGATCTCGGGTACTTGAACCGATCCGGGCACGGGAAGACGATATTCATAGTCGTTTTGTGCTGCTTTATTTAGACCACCAGAACGCAGCATAAGTTCCCGAACACCGTCGTGCCGTGCCAGCTCGGCAGTGCCTCCGGGCAGGCCGGTATGCCGGGACTTGCGGCCAATCTCAGCCGAGGCCAGGCGGCGCACGGCTTCAATATGTTCAAAATCCAGGGTGAGCCCGGCGCGCTCCGCCGCCGCGCGGACCACGTGCCGCTGCAAGGCGAGCGGCAGTTTCAACAAAGCATCAACTCGCAGGGCGCCACCGCTGGAGTCGCACAGTGCGAGTAGGACCTGGTTTGCCTCGAAGGCCCAGAACTCTTCTTCAGCCTGCGCAATCTGCGCATGCTCAGCCAGCACGCGAATGATGGCCGGGTTGAAGTCGCGCTCGAGCAGGGGAATCAGCTCGTGGCGCACGCG
>QIAW01000277.1 GCA_003225655.1 Acidobacteriota bacterium | reverse complement strand
TCAGGGCGCGGCGCAATAAGATCGTTACCGGTCAGGAGGGATTGATCGGCGAGATTGCCGTTGTGCGCGCTCCGCTTACTCCTGAAGGCAAAGTGTCGGTTATGGGCGAGCTATGGAATGCCATCAGCCGGGCTCCTGTGGAGATTGGCTCTCGCGTGCGCGTACGCGCGGTGCACGGCTTGCAACTGGAAGTGGAGCCGGAAGAAGTCAGAGAAAAAAATCTGCAATAGTCGTAAGCGGCTGCGTGGTATACAATCCGCCAGTTGCCCCAATTATTCAAATAAAGAATGCGGGAGGTGTTGAATGGAGTCCGGCTTCGGTGGAATCCTGTTCATCGGTCTCATTATTTTTGGCGTTATCTATTTGTTCTCCGTAATCAATATACTGCGTGAATATGAACGTGCCGTGATCTTCCGTCTGGGCAAACTTTATCCCAATCCTAAGGGGCCTGGCGTAATCCTGGTCTTCCGGCCTTTTGACAAGATGGTGCGCGTCTCGCTTCGACAGGAAGCCATGGAAGTCCCTGCCCAAGACATCATCACCCGCGACAACGTAACGTTAAAGGTGAACGCAGTCATCACGCTGAGGGTGATTGACCCTAACCGGGCCGTGGTGCAGGTTTCCAACTACATCTATCAGACTTCGTTGTTTGCGCAGACCACGCTGCGCTCGGTGCTGGGCGAGGTTGAACTCGACGAGTTGCTGGCCCATCGTGACAAGCTCAACGCCCGCATTCAGACCATTCTCGACGGCCACACCGCTCCCTGGGGCGTGAAAGTGACCAACGTCGAAGTCAAGCAGGTGGACCTGCCTGAAACCATGCTGCGCGCCATGGCCAAGCAGGCCGAGGCAGAGCGCGAGAAGCGCGCCAAGATCATTCACGCTGAGGGCGAATTCTCCGCGGCGCAACGCCTGACCGATGCTGCCAAGGTTCTGGCCACTGAACCCATCACGATGCAGTTGCGCTATCTGCAGACTCTGACCGAGATTGGCGTGGAGAAAAATACCACCATCGTGTTTCCCCTGCCGATTGACCTCATGACGGTATTTACCAGAGCGTTACAGAACGTGGCTGAGAAAAAATAATTTGCCCGTATAATCAGAGCTGGAAGCATCTAACGATGTATGGATTTTGAGCAGCAGGACGAACAACAATCGGAGTTCACAACCGGGCTCAGCCCGTGGATGAAGACTTTTTTTGGCGCAGTGGTTCTATGTGCCATCTTTTTCGCCCTGGGATATACCTTCGGGCGAAACTCAGCCCCCATCACCACCACGAACCTAACCGGCGATCCCAAACCGGTGGCCGGCGCCTCAACCGACAAACCATCGGCGGCGCAAGCCCAAAATACAGCGGTGACCGAGACCCAGAACGCCCCTTCACAACAATCTGACCTGACGTTCTATAAATCCGTCGAAAAGAAACCTGATGCTCAACTGACGCCTTCCTCGGCGCAGGATACTAAACCGGCCGTAACCACGGCGCAACCCACGCAGAACTCATCCATGACTCCACCGGTGAAGCCGCCTCCTGAAATGGCCAATATTAAAGTCGGCGGCACGATTGCCGTACAGGTGGCTGCGGTTTCAAAGGAGGAAGATGCGGATGCCCTGGTCAATGCCCTGCGCAACAGGAACTACCCGGTCTTTGTTGTCTCCAACGTGCCCGGCGACAAACTCTTTCACGTGCAGGTGGGTCCGTTTGCCGAATTGAAAGATGCTGAGACGATTCGCGCGCGCCTGGCCAGCGACGGCTACAATCCCATCATCAAGAAATAGCTCTGGTTTAATTATTAGAGCGTGTTTCGAAAGGGCACGGCTTCAGAAGGCTGCGGAAAAACTCGTGGGGCGAAGAAAACGTGTAGGAATGTCAGCTCTGAAGTTTTGTATCAGGACACGGCTTCAGCCGGGCCGCAAGAGCCTCTAACATGATACTTTTGAAACACGGCTCTAGACGGTGCTGGCCCGCACTTCATAGTGAATTGCAATCGGCTCGACTTTAGACAAGAGCGTTCTCGCCTCAGGCTCGAAAACCGGGACAGTGTAATCTGGCCCCGCGAACCGCTTCACCGCCTCCAGTGAGTCGAACAAATTTACGACTACAAATTCGGCCTCCAGCGGTCCATCGCTACGAAACACGTAGCCGCCTCGGTAGCCTTCGATGTTTTTCAGGCTTGGCAGCACTTTCTCTTTCAGGAGGGCTTCATAGGCATTTGCGTTTTTGGCTTCGGTCCAACCTCGCCAGTGACGTGCAATCATGATTCACCTGTATTGCCACCAGTATATTCCTGATTACAATTGCTTCACGACTGGCGCGGCTCGGGCGTGATGGTTAGGTCCAACCGGCTCCTGCCGCGCAAAACCACCACACGTATAGCTGCTCCTGCTCTTTCTTCATTGAGAAGCTTGTGCAGACTGTCTACGCCGAGAATCTCATCATCTCCAAAGCGGACAACCACATCGCCTTCGCGCAATCCCGCCCGCTCGGCCGGGCTTTTTGGCTCGATGGTCAGTGCCAGCGCCCCCGTCTTGTTCTCGAGGGCGTGAAATTTTGCGATCGTCCGATTCACCGCAGCAGTTTGCGCCTGCAAGCCTATGTAACTCCGCCGGATAAATCTATCTTTGATCAACCTACCGGCAATGAACTTGGCCGTATTCACCGAAATCGCGAAGCACAGCCCCTGGGCGGGCAGGATGGTAGCAGTATTCACTCCGATCACCTCGCCACGGGCATTTACCAGCGGTCCGCCAGAGTTGCCCGGATTCAGGGCAGCATCGGTCTGAATTACATCTTCAATCAGGCGGCCTGATTGCGAGCGCAGGCTGCGGCCCAGCGCGCTTACCACTCCGGCAGTCACTGTGTACTGGAAACCATAAGGATTCCCGATGGCAATCGCCAGTTGGCCCACGCGAATGGACTGCGAATCCCCCAGCGTCACGGCAAAGAGTTGCGGAGCGTCAATGCGTATCAGCGCCAGATCTGTGTCAGGATCTTCGCCCACCAGATCAGCGATGAACGATTCGCCTTCCAGCGTCTTGACCTGAATTCTTGAGGCGCCGTGCACCACGTGGCTATTGGTAATGATGAAGCCGTCTGGGGTAAAAATGAAACCCGAGCCGCTGCCACCATGAGCGGCCTGTCCGGGTCCGCGCTGCTGCTCAACATCGATCTTCACGACGGAGCGGCTCACGCGCTCAGCCACCGAGGTCACGGTGCGGGAGTAGTCATCAAGCAGAGGGTTATCATCCGCGCTGGGATTCGCCGACGAGTGTTCAGGAAAACCGGGTGATGAGAGAAGGTCCGCGGACTT
>QIAW01000276.1 GCA_003225655.1 Acidobacteriota bacterium | reverse complement strand
GTACAGGCAGACCTTGCTGCACGTAACGGCGCGGAAGAGCTGTTCGACAAGGCGCAAAAGTTCGCTCCCATCGACATTCTTGTCAACAATGCAGGCACCATTCGCCGGGCTCCGGCGGTGGACTACAGTGATGATGACTGGATGACGGTGCTGCAAGTCAACCTGAACAGCGTATTCAAGTTGAGCCAACTAGCTGGACGGGCTCTTATCCAGCGAAAACAGCCGGGAAAAATCATCAATATTGCGTCCCTGTTGGCATTTCAGGGAGGCATCACGGTGCCCGCGTATGCTGCCTCCAAGGGTGGAGTAGCGCAACTTACCAAGGCGCTGGCCAATGAGTGGGCGGCACAGGGCATCAACGTCAACGCAATCGCGCCGGGCTACATGCGCACCGACAACACCAGGGCTCTACAACAGAACGAAACACGCAACCGGCAGATTCTGGAACGCATTCCGGCTGGCCGTTGGGGAGACCCCGAAGACCTTGCCGGCGCGGCTGTCTTTCTCGCTTCCGCGGCCAGCAACTATGTGCATGGTCACGTTTTTGTAGTCGACGGAGGTTGGATGAGCCGCTAATTACTAGAGAGTGTTTCATAAATGGTTTTGAAGGGGCACGGCTTCAGCCGTGCCGTTGAGGCCTTTAAAAAATGCGGGCTTTTAGCCCCTGAGGTTTAAGCGGTCGAACCGAAAAGACATTTTTGAAACAATCTCTTTGTCGAAAAATTCTATGGGAACTTTGCAGGTCAAATCGAAAGAAAGCTGTCACTGGGACCTCGTGAGCCTGGGGGAAGTCATGCTCCGGCTCGATCCCGGAGATGAACGCATTCACACAGCCCGAAGTTTTCACGCCTGGGAAGGCGGCGGAGAATACAACGTCGCGCGCGGATTGAAGCGCTGCTTTGGCCTGCGGACGGCCGTGGTGACAGCGCTGGCCGATAATTCGGTGGGCCGGCTGGTGGAAGATCTGATGTACCAGGGCGGCGTGGACCAGCGGCACGTACGCTGGGTGAAGTATGACGGGGTAGGGCGCGAGGTCCGCAACGGCCTTAATTTCACTGAGCGCGGTTTTGGGCTGCGGGGGGCCGTCGGTTGCTCCGATCGCGGTCATACGGCAACGGCCCAGCTCAAACCCGGCGAAATCGATTGGAAGAAGATTTTTGAGGAAGAGGGCGCGCGCTGGCTGCACACAGGGGGAATTTTCTGTGCTCTGTCTGAGACGACTCCGCTGGTTGCCGAGGAAGCGATGAAGGCGGCCAAGCAGAGTGGCGCCCTGGTTTCTTATGATCTGAACTATCGCGACTCCTTGTGGCGGAGCATTGGCGGCAAGAAGCAGGCGCAGGCAGTCAATCGCAGACTGGCGCCTTATGTAGATGTCATGTTAGGCAACGAAGAAGATTTCAGCGCCGCCCTCGGCTTCCAAGTCCCCGGACTCGATGCCAACCACTCGAACCTGGATCCCGCCGGGTTCAAGACCATGATCCAGGCGGCAGTCCGGGAATTCCATAATTTTGCCGTAGTTGCCACCACTCTGCGCAACGCAAAAACAGCCACGGTCAATGACTGGGGCGCAATTTGCTATTACGACGGCAAGTTTTATCAGGCTTCGAATCGAGAGAACCTTGAAATCTATGACCGGGTAGGTGGCGGCGATTCATTTGCCTCAGGCTTGATCTACGGATTCCTCACCGGGCAGGAGCCGCAATGGTGTGTGGAATGCGGTGCGGCGCACGGTGCCCTGGCTATGACAACACCCGGTGATACCACGACGGCAACGCTCAGCGAAGTCTTGCAGGTAATGAAAGGTATGAGTGCGCGCATCGCGCGCTGAGGATATAATCATGGGCTTGCAACCGGATTCAACTTCAACTGGTGGCGCCGCAACTTCTGCGCAGGCCTCGGCGGGCACAGTGCAATCGGTACTGGTGCGTGCTGCTGGTCATTACCGGTGGATCGTTTGCACATTGCTGTTTTTTGCCGCTACTATTAACTACGTTGACCGCCAGGTTCTGGCATTACTCAAGCAGAGTCTTCAATCGGAAATCAAATGGACCGAGATCGAGTACGGCCACCTCATTTTTACGTTTCAACTGGCCTACGCAATTGCTCTGCTTTTTGCCGGCAAGGTCATGGATTGGTTGGGCACCCGAAAGGGCTTTTCGCTGTCGGTGCTGTTTTGGAGTATTGCCGCGATGGCGCATGCGCTCGCCCACTCTGTTTTCGGCTTTGGCGTAGCGCGTTTTGCCCTGGGGCTCGGCGAATCGGGTAATTTTCCCGCCTCCATCAAGGCGATTGCCGAGTGGTTTCCCAAGAAAGAACGGGCCCTGGCGACCGGAATTTTTAATTCAGGCACAAACATCGGCGCCATGATAACACCGCCTGCAGTGGCATGGGTCACGCTCAACTACGGTTGGCGAATGGCGTTTATTGCCACCGGCGCTCTTGGTTTTTTGTGGCTGGCCGCCTGGCTCGCGCTTTACAGGGTGCCGGAAGAGCATCCCCGGCTCAGCAAAGCGGAACTGGATTACATCCGCAGCGATCCACCTGAATCAACAGCCAAAGTCCCCTGGCTGCAATTGATACCTCACCGGCAGACATGGGCGTTCTCTCTCGGCAAGTTCATTACGGGGTCACTCTCTCGAAGGTAGGACTTCCTCTCTTCGTTATTTACCTGATTGCTACCGTGGGCAGCGTTGGAGGTGGCTGGCTTTCATCGTTACTGCTTAAGCGCGGATGGTCGGTCAACTCCGCCCGCAAGACTGCGATGTTGATTTGTGCACTGGCGGTTGTGCCTGTTCCATTCGCTTCGAAAGCCTCTAATCTGTGGACAGCGATCGCTTTGATTGGCCTCGCATTAGCTGCGCACCAGGGGTGGTCCGCGAACCTCTTCACGCTTGCCTCCGATACCTTTCCGCGACGGGCAGTCGGTTCCATCGTGGGATTCGGCGGAATGTTTGGTTCGTTAGGCGCGCTGCTGCTCTCGGAGGTAGCCGGCCATGTGTTGCAGGTGACAAAATCGTATCTGCCACTCTTCATCATCGCGGCCTCGGCCTATCTTACTGCTTTGCTTATCATTCATCTTCTGGTTCCACGGTTGGAACCTGCTGACATTGACAGCCAAAGGACGACATAGGGCTCATGACCAGAGAACAGATTCGGCAACGCGTGCTTGAGGTGGGAATCGTGCCCGTGATACGGGCGTCTTCGGCACGCAAGGCAATCGCTGCCGCCGAGGCCGTGTGTGCGGGCGGGATACCGATTCTCGAGGTCACGATGACGGTTCCTGGGGCCTTTGAAGCTATAAAAGAACTCACTAAGACCTGGGGCCGCGAAATCCTGATTGGCGCCGGCACGGTTTTGGATGCCCAGACAGCGCGCCGTTGCCTGGAAGCGGGCGCAACGTTCCTGGTGACGCCGGGCTTCAAGCTTGAGACCGTGAAATTTGCCAACGATCACGGCATGGTCATCCTGGCTGGAGCGCTCACCCCGACTGAAATTATCACTGCATGGGAAGCTGGTTCTGATTTCGTCAAAGTTTTTCCCTGCAGCTCAGTGGGCGGGGCCAGCTATATCAAGGCGCTCAAGGCGCCGTTGCCGCAAATCCCTCTGGTTCCGACCGGCGGAGTGAACCTGAATACGGCTGCCGATTTCATCCGCAATGGCTCGGCGGCGCTGGGCATTGGCGGCGAACTGGTGCTCGCTTCCGCCTTGGACTCGGGAAATACGGCGGAGATCAGCGAGTTGGCAAAGAAATATGTCGCTATCGTGCAGCAGGCCCGCCAGGGAGAGCAAGTGCCGGCTATCGTGGCAGGCAAATGATTCGGAGGCGTAAGTATGGAAGCTACAGTGAAGCACGATTTTCCTGATGTTATGGTAGTGACGGCCGCCAAGGCCAAACAGAGCACACCTGAGCCGGGGCTTACGCGACTGGTCGGTTCCCATAATGACAAGCTGTTTCTGGCCGAGCATCGCATGGAAAAAGGATGGGTCGGTGTGCGCCACAGCCATCCCCACGACCAACTCGTCTACGTGGTGGCCGGCCATCTGAAAGTGATCTGCGGTGACCAGACGTTCGCGGCGGTATTGAGCACCAGGCTTCCGCCATCGAACCATCGCATGTGATTGACGTGTTCACTCCCTGCCGGCAGGATTACTTGTAAAAAATTGGTTTGTATCAAGCGACATGCGCCGTGGGCACGCCACGTGGCATGAAAATGAGAAAGAAACTGTCCATTGAATCAAAAGGACTTAGCTCTAATTTTCATGGCAGGGCACGACTTTCAGTCGTGCCGTTTAGGCACTTGTAAGGAGTGAAATGAATGGGCAATATGAAACTGTTTCTCGCCTCACTCGTACTGGCCGGCAGTGCACTGGCCGAGCCGCATTTGGCGAGCATCAAGATTGCTGTGACCAATCCCACCGATCAGGCGCGTCCCGCCGAGGGGATCGTGATTTCTCTGGCAGACCTGCGCAAGATTGCGCCTGACCTACGCCCGGGCGCGTTGATTGTCACCGCCAGTGACGCGGCTACAGAAACCGATGATGCTGCCGTATTGCAGACCACCGAGCTTCCCTCGCAGGTGGATGACCTCGATGGCGACAACAAAGCAGATGAGCTCGCCTTCCAGGTCGATCTCAAGCCGCACCAGACGCGAATCATTTCCATTACCTATGGCGACGCAGACAGGATTTTCCGGCTGCGCGATGACTATCCCAAGCGGACGAATGCTTTATTCGCTACCAAGATACAGGGCGCAGGCTGGGAATCTGAATTCAATGCCTGGCGTATTTATTTCGATCCGCGTAATGCTATCGATCTGTATGGCAAGCGGCGTCTCACCCTGCAACTCGAAAGGTTTGCCACCCCGGAATACCCATACCACGACGAATCTCCCGATGGACGCGATATCTACGAGATTGGCGATGCCCTGGGTATTGGTGCGGTCGGCGCCTGGGTAGACGGAAAAGTAATTAAGGTAGCCGATGTCGACAAGAGAAGCTGGCGTGTGATTTCAGCCGGCCCTGTGCGTGCCATCGTGGAGTTGGTGTACGAAGGCTGGAAAGTCGCAGGCAAATCCATCACCCTGCGCTCGCGTTTCACGCAGTGGGCCGGTGACCGCGGCTTTTTGCATACCATCATGGCCACGGGGGCCGACAACCTGGTTTTTGCCACTGGCCTGCCGCTGAAGCAGAACGTTCCAGCCCTATACTCCGACAAGACCGGCGCTTCCTTGTGGTTGGCGACCTGGGGTGAGCAGGTTGTGTTGCCCGGTGCGAAAGCCACAGGATCATTGAAAGATACCAACCTCGGGCTGGCGATTGTGACATCTCCGGGCCTCTCCGTGGATGTAAATCAGGATGCCAACAATCACCTGCTGACCTTCCCATTGCGGGCCGGAACGGCAACCTGGTATACGGCCGCGGCCTGGGACCAGGAGGCCACGAATAATCGAGTTGGCTCTGGCAATGGGAAAGAGATGCGCGAAAACGCCTCGCGCATTATGCCCGCCGCGCCTCTCGTGAGCCAGCAGCAGTTTCTGGATTTTGTGAAGGGAAGAGCGGCGCGCATGAGTGCGCCCGCGTCGATAAAAATACTATCGAGCAAAGCGGGGGCCCAGCCTGCTCCCGCCGATACGTTGGCCCCCTCGGCTTCCAAGACCTACAAGCAAGCGATTGAGCTGA
>QIAW01000275.1 GCA_003225655.1 Acidobacteriota bacterium | reverse complement strand
CCGGTACCTCCGCCCCAAAGATCGTACTCGGCTTTGCATGCCGCGTCTCTGTATGCTATCCAGGCTCGCTGGGCATCTCGAAGGTTTTGCCCATCTTGAGCGGAATCCTCTACTGTTTTCAGCGATTTTTGATAAGTATCATTGAGCTGTAAGTCGACCTTCTTCAATACCTTGGCCAGGCAGATAGATGTATCTAACGTGGTACAACAGTATTTTTGTTCTTGTGCCGCTGCCGATGCTCCTAAATAAACCAACAGCGCGAAAGAGGCCCACCAAGCTTTCATCATTACTCCTTATCACGACTCTCTTCAGTTATGCCGGCTGCGAACTGCTCTCTTTTTTCCACTCCGCCCAGCCTCGAAAAACAAACCACACGCCTAAGATCATCATCTCAGGCTCGATCGGATGCCGATACCGGGGATGTGGAAAGGTAATGTAATAAACCACGGGATAGATCAGAATCAGGACGGCATAAAGAAAGGCTCCCGGTTTTTTCTGGCGGATTACCAGCGCCAGTCCGCAAAAGGACAGGACGGTTGAGAGGATAAAGATCACATAGCGGCTGCGTGAGAGCCCCGGAGTTCCTGACTCCCGTGGCGTGCCCGCCCAATAATAGAAGGCCCGCTTGAGGGTGAGAGAGGCGAACATCGCCGGGTGGGAGCGGATAAACACCACCGCCTCGCGCCCGCGCTCGTGGGCGTAGTCAATTTCGCCCATGCGCTCGTAGGCGGCGAACTCTGCCGCGTTCTGGCTGGGATGCCGGGACCACTTCCACAGGCCATCGGCGGTTTCAAAGTTGCCCAGCCGCAGCTCCTCTCCAAAATTGCCGCGGATAAAAACGAACCTGCCAAACACCTGATAGTTCCGCACCAGCCACGGAGTCACAGAGATCAAGAACACGGCCATGGCCAGCGCCGCCGGCGCAATCCATGGTTTGTGCGCGCGCCGCCGGTGGTAGCAGGCCCAGGCCAGCATAAAGGGCAAGAGCGAGAGCAGGGAAGGATTGCTGAGCGCGAGCGCGCCGCATGTCAGTCCAAAAAGCATCCACGTAATGAGGCGATCGGAATTCTTGAGGCGCAGCGCCAGCAGAATGGCCGCGCTCAGCAGAAATGCAGAAAGGCTGGTCTCCCACACCCAGCGAATGGCCCAGTACATGGAATAGGGAAGCACGGCCCATAACCACGCCGACCACAAAGCCGTTTTTTCACCCAAGGTCTCTTTTGCAATGGAGTAAATGGTGAGACAGGTGAGAGCTGAAAATAAACTATTCAGCGCCAGCAACATCCAAATGGATTGGCGGCTGTAAATACCGAACACCTTGAAGACGCCGGCCACCAGGTATGGATACAGTGGGGCGACCCACGCCGTGGGTCCGGTGCTCCCACGAAAAGGCGAGCTGAATCCCTGGCCGGTAGCAATGGAGTAAGCGATTCTGCCTGTCTCCCATCCCAGGCTGAAGTTTTCCTGGCCGGGAGCGATTTTGTAGGTGTGCTCCGCCGTCATGACCAGCAGACGCAGCGCCAATGCAGCCAGCGCACTCAAGAGAGGCTGTCGTAATCCTCGCTTCAAAACGCTGGGTTGTGCCTTGCGATGGTGGCCGGAGTTGCTGCTAACGCCTTCTGCGGCAACTCTCAAGCCTTTACCTTTACCGGCTTGCCGGTGCGTGCCGCCTCATAGATGGCGGTGATGATTTGTATGTCGCGTCGCCCCAACTCTCCCGGAACCGAAGTGTCGCGGCCGGTAAGGATGCAGTCGGCAAAGTCATCCATGTGGGCGGCCTGCTGGTTGATGGCAGGGAAGCTGAGTGGCCCGCGGTCGGCGCTGTGGTTATAGCTGGTGATGGCTTCGCATTTCGCTCCGTTAGGAAAATCCATGGTCCACCGCATGGTCTCTTCCACTTCATTGAATAGCTCCGGCTTCAATTTGGGTTCCTCGTGCGCAGTTACCGAGACAGGTGCAACGCCGTTGGCCGCCATGCAGGCGCCATGAATGATGTAGATGCCCAGGTCCATCATCGGACCTCCTCCGGCGAGTTTTTTATCAATGCGCCACGCGCGCTGGCCGAAAATAAATCCACGGTCGCCGGTCATCTTCATGAACGGACCGAAGTCCTGTTCCTTGGCCAGCCGCATCATCTCTTTGTGATAAAGGTCGTAATGCAGCCGGTATCCGATGGCCAATTTTACCTTGGCTTTTTTGCAGGCGGCAATCATGCGGGTGCAATCCTCGACCGAGGTGGCCATCGGCTTCTCAGAGATGACGTGCTTGCCCGCTTTAGCCACGCGGATGGCAAACTCAGGATGCAGGGCGGGCGGCGTGACTACGTAGACGATGTCGATGTCGGGATTGTGCGCGATCTGCTCCAGGTTGTCGTAGTTGTAAATGTTTTTCTTGTTCAGGTTGTACTTGGCAGCCCATTGCTCACCTTTTTCCGGATGTCCGGTGATGACCCCGGCCAGATAGCATTGCTTGGTCTGCTGTAAAGCGGGCGCCAACTCGTTGCTCGAATACCTTCCCAATCCGAGAAGCGCCACCCCAAGCTTGCGGTCTTTACTTTTTTCCGCCGAGTCTTTTCCCCAGAGGTTAATTCCAGTTGCCAGAGCCCCGGTTCCCAGAAGGAGCTGCCGCAAAAAATCGCGCCGCGAATTATTGAGTATGGTCATAAGTTTTGCTTTGGTCGAGCGTGGATCGCTTCCAGATTCTAGTCCGGGGTCGCGTACAGGTTCAACCTGTTCCTCTCCAGGCCCGGTTTTTCATGTTCACGCTACTGCGGGTGGGTCAGAACCAAGGATTCGCGTCAGCACAATGGCAATTCCCGCGAAAAACCAGATCAGGATCATCACCTCGGCATCTCCCTGGGCGTAGTGAATCACCGAGCTCATCATGAAAGCAATTGCGCCCCCGAAGATCCCCAGAAAAGCGCCGCGAGGGAACCATGGCCAATTCTGCGCCCGTTTCCACCCGCGCGCTAGAAATAACAAGTAGGCGGTCATAAGCCACACCCATGCGGCCAGGCAGGGCAATCCGCAATCCACGGCCAATTCTATGAACGTGGAATGAAAGTGGCTGCGCAGCGGGAATTTTTTGTAGGCGGCAAGGCCCCATTGCTCGCCGTACATAAGTACGCTATCTGGCCCAACGCCAAACACGGGATGCTGCGCAATCAGCCGGGGCGCGTCTTTCCACATGAGCCAGCGATACTCGCTGCCCGCGTCTCCGAGCGCCACCCATCCCATCTTGCGTTCTTTCTGGATCCACAGTGTAGCCACAATGAAACCGAGCGCGAGCGCCACCCATGCGAGGGTGCGAATTTTCTTGTGTGCGAGCCACAGCAGGAAGACGCACCCTAACAACAAGGTTGCCATGTAGGTCCGGGTAACGGTGGCCACGAGTGCCGCAGCAAGGCCCAGAAAGGCCGCGGCAAGCATCCATCGCATCGCCTTGTGCTCCTGCCAGCCGGAGAGCAGCAATCCGAAGACCAAGAGCCCAAGCTGCAGCAGCATGCCGGCGTAGGGAATGTAGTGATAGAAGTGTCCTTGGGCCCGTGGCGGGCGTCCACGTTTCACCACGACGCCCGGCTGGTTCAACCATTGCTGCAGATCGGCGTTCGTGACTTGCATGGATGGATAGATCTCAAGGGGAGCATTGCGGGCAACGCGAAGCGTGAGTGTTTTATCCGCGCGCGTGGCTTGAAGCGCCTCGCTCCATTGTGCCGGGGTTCGGGTAGCGTGCCCATTGATGGCCTGCACAATATCGCCGGAGCGCAGGCCACGCTGAAACAAATTCGTCTCCGGAGAAACCGTTACCAGCTCCGTGCCGATGCCATGCCCATATTGCCATCCGGTACGCGCCACGCTGAACATGGCAGAAGCCAGCAGCAGAAAAATCAGTATCCTGATTTGTTTCAGGCTGCTCAGGTTCTGGGTCACCAGCACAGCGAGAAACAGCAGCGCGAACCAGCGCAGCCGGGGCCAGCTAAGAGTGGGCGCATACGAAAGTGAGGTTGCAATCGTGGCCAGTGCCAGGAAAAGCAGCGCCGGCGCCAGCAGCGGTTGGGGCTGGAACCTCCTGGCCGCGACCAGTAGCTTCAGGAACCAAACCAGGAATGCCGCCTGAAATGCCAGGAAAGCCCACTCAATACTGTGGGGCGCAAAGATCGCGATCAGGCAGAAGCAGATAAAAGCTATGCGGTCCAGTCCCGATGCAATTTTCTGACGGACGGACATGGGATTGGCTCGAGCAGAAACAGCGGCTGCCGTGGCAGCTTGCGTCTTTCCACTAGAGACAGCGCTACCAGAGACAGCACCACCAGAGTCAGCGGTCACGGTTTTTTCATGTAAATCCAAATCCGCCCCTCAGTAGGTTCCTCAAAAATTTCCAGGTCTGCCAATGGTCCCAGTGATTGATACTAACAGCACGCTGATTTCCTTCTCATCACTGCAGAGCGAGAAGCAGTGTGCAATTTCCCTGAAATCAAATATCTTAAGTCAGTTTAACAACTTCATTATCTTTGTCTAAGTGTGAAATTGGGTTAGACATTACACTTTTATCAGAGCTAAAATGTGCTCAAATTTCTAATTGTCAACATTAGCTCCCACTTGTCAGGCGACCCTTTGAAAATGGAGGCCCCCGTGTATCACAGTCGCTTTGCTTTTATGGTGTTGTTTTGTGCCGCGGTCACGTCCGTTTCACCTTTGCTTTCTCAAACACAAATGGCCGGCCTGCGGCCTGGCGTTGTTCAAACGTCACCTACAATTGAGACCTCTGACGCCTTGCTGCTGTACCAGGTCATTTTCAATTCTGATGCCCTGCCAGGCCAGCAAAAGGCGCCGGCCCCGAAGGTGAATCCCGGCACAGCGGCTGGCGGTCGTGTGCTAAATACTGTCGGGACGACCGGCGCGCCTGCGGCTGGGGGAACATGGTTGCTGGGCGGGAACGCAGGAACAACCTGCACGGCCTCGCCTTGCAGAGAGTATCTAGGCACGAATGACGCGAACGCATTTGAAATCCGCGTTGGGGGGCAGCGGGCACTGCGGATAGAGCCGCAGTTTGACGCCAGTAACAACAGTTTTGCTCCGAATGTGATTTCTGGTTTCAGCGGAAACGCCGTTAGTGACGGAGCCGTGGGCGCCACCATCGCGGGTGGCGGCCAAACCGGCGGGGGCAACAACGTAACCGCCAAGTTCGGCGCCGTGGGCGGCGGGCTGAACAACATGGTGAGCGGCGCTTCCGGCACGGTAAGTGGAGGCGAGAATAATAATGTGATGGCCGCCGCCGCGACCATCAGTGGCGGATCGCAAAACGCGGCCAGCGGCCAGGGAGCCACCGTGGCCGGCGGAAACGGCAACAGCGCCAACGGTAACGGCGCGTTCGTCGCCGGAGGGGCCTCGAACAGCGCCGGCGGCAACTACAGCTTTGTTGCCGGGCACCATGCCAGCTCGCGTGCAGATGCCGGCGCCTTCGTCTGGGGAGATGATTCCAGCAGCTCCGACGTGAGGCCCACCGCGGCCAATCAATTTGTGGCGCGAAGCTCCGGCGGCGTGGTTTTTTACACCAATCCCACTCTCAACTCCGGGGTGGTGCTCGTGCCTGGCGGCGGTTCCTGGGCCTCTCTCAGCGACCGCAACCTGAAAGAACATTTTTCCAGCATCGATGCGACCGAAGTGCTGGCCCAGGTTATGCAGTTACCCATTGCCACCTGGAATTACAAATCGCAGAGCGTGGGCATCCGCCACATCGGCCCTGCCGCGCAGGATTTTTTTGCTGCCTTCAACGTGGGAGACGACAATCGCCATATCACCGATATTGACGAAGGCGGCGTAGCGCTGGCCGCGATCCAGGGACTGAATCAGAAACTGGAAGCCGAGCTCAAAAGCAAGGACGCCCAACTCGCCGAGCAACAGCAGGTAAATGAGCGCCAGGAACAGGAAATCGGCAAGCTGACGCAGGCCGTCGAGCAACTGCGCCGGCAGCTTGAATCCAGAAAGTAGTTTCGGAGTTAAGCTGTGCTGTTTCATAACCCCCGAGGTCAGCGGAAGAAACCTCAGGGGCTTCGGCGACTTACGGCACGAGTAGACTCGTGCCCTGATACACGTCTTCACACACAAGGACTTTTTTCGCAGAGTTTGAAGCCGTGCCCTTTCAAAAACTAGTTATGAAACAGCAAGCTCCGGATCACCGCGATGGCCTGCTGTACGCAAGCTGCCAGGTTTTGACGGCTGTACTACTATGTCCTAAATTCTTTGCGTCCCGCGACGATTTTCAGGGGGTGGCATAGGGGGTGAGAACCTCTCCAAGGCATTAGACGATTCAAGGACTGATGTATCCCGCCGGCCTGTGTCGCCCCTCTGCTCTGGGGCTCGAGCTAATATCTCAATCGTACCCAGGGCTTCCGCCCCTGCTAGACTCTTTCGCGCCTTTGGTGCTGGGGCATAGCAAAAGTCAAGATACAGCAAAGCTTAAAAAGTTATCATTGCGGCTTGCCGCGCTGTGCCACACGTTTGCATATTACTTTTGCCTCGCTAACGTGCTGTTTTAGATAAATAATCGTCCTTCCGCGCCGCCACCAGTTTTGTGAAGCGCCATAACTGGAGAGTGCCATAATGAAACGCAATGAAACGCTATAATGCTATAGTTCACTACCCCCCAGTGACATTGTTGACATAACAGTCTCTATTTTTCCCGAAAGACATGTAAGTTTTACTCTCACACCGAGAGCGAATCGAAGGTGTTTCTGGCGATGTTTTCGAATGCTGATGTGAGCGTGGCCACGGCAGTTCTCCAGTGGGCGAGAGAATATCTTTGCACGCCCAACGAAAAGATGAGAAGAACGCGCAACGGCTCTGCCGAAGCTGTGTGTCCCTTCGTGAAAGCGTCCCTCGAAAGCAACCACTTTTACATCGAGATCCGCCGTGATATCAATGGCCAGAGCCCTGACCCCATCGCCGAGGCAATGTTCAAGTATCGCGAGACGCTGCGAACAGTTCCTCCATTTCATGCATCGGAGCAGCAACGCAAGTCCCTTATCGTTATTTTTCCGGAACTTCCCACCGCGGGGGCCGCGGTTTTAGACTTAGTACACTCGCAGATCAAGAGCGCGTTCGTGCGCGACGGCCTGATGGTGACCCAATGCTATCCCGGATGCGACATGCGCTCGGTCCGCAACCCCGAGCTGCGAGTTTATGAGTCACCCTATCCCTTAATGGCCATGAGAATGATGGCGATTCACGATATCCTCTTTGTGAATGACAACAAGGAGTGGTTTTCTGCCTACCATTTAAGGTTCGGCACTCACTTCCGCGATCCTAAGGCATTGCAAGATTACGAACAGCCACTCCTGGAAGCCTATACGGGAGCGAAAGCCCGTTTCACCAGGTAGTCCATTTTTGCGGCAGAAGAATGTGGCAAAGCTAAGGCACGGTGACATGGGGCCGGATCATCGTTGGAATTGGCCAAGAGATTGGGAGCACCTTTGATGGAGATTGCGATCTTCGGCGCCGGCATCGCGGGTTTGATGAGCGCCATCACCTTGCGTGCGCAAGGGCATCGTTGCCGTATCTATGAGCGTCTCCGCCAGGGCAACGAAAGCGGCATGGGATTTATTCTAATGCCCGAAGGCGCGGATTGCCTGCGAGAATTTGGTGTGCATCTGACCGGTTCCCTCAGTGGAGTGCCTCTGCATCATTTCTATTACCGCAACAGTGAAGGCGAGATCCAACATGAACAAACCATGCCGACTGGAGCCCGGGGGCTGCGCCGCACCGACTTGATTACAGCATTGGTCCGCGCCTTGCCGCCCGACGGCACACCTGTCTTCGAAGCCGAGTTGGATGATCTGGAATTTAATGCAAGTGACCGTGTGGCTGCGGTCCGCCTGAGTTCGGGCGCACGTATTGAAGCCGATTTGTACATTGCCGCCGATGGCGTCGGTTCGCGAGCACGACAGGCGCTGTTCCCAGACTGGCCGGCGTCGCCTGCCCGGGTGCAGGAAGTCGTGGGAATGGCCCGCTATGAAGACGCGATGCGATGGGCCGGTAACAATTTCAACAAGTTCCATGCCGCAAGCGGCGGCATCGCCCTCGGCGTTTTACCCATCGATGCCGAGCGCCTGGTGTGGTATCTGCAATTTGACTCGCAGCGCTGCCCAACGCCGGAAGAAAGCCCCCAGGCGCGCCGCGCCTTCGTGCAACAATTGGTAGGAGAGTGGGCCGATCCGATTCCGCACCTGCTTGCCATCACGGATTTCTCGCGGGTCCATGTTTGGCGCCCGCTTGATGTTGATCCAGTTCCAAGCTTTTATCGTGGCAATCTGGTTTTGATTGGCGATGCCGCCCATCCGTTGCACCCGTTTACGAGTCAAGGAGTCTCTTCGGCGATTGCTGATGCGGTTGCGCTTGCCGGCGTGGTGCACGGGAGTGTAAATGCGCACACCAGCCTGGATGACGCATTGGCCGGCTACTCAAGCCGTCGGCGCGCTCAATGCGCTCCCTACGTTGCCAAGGGCCGGGAGTTGACCCGGCAGTTTCTTGAGCCTCGCCTTGGCGACAACATTTGGCTGCCCATAGCGCAATGAAAGATTTTCCGCTGCTATGGCTGAATGAGGAAAAAACATTTCATGACCAACGCCTTGTTTTCTGATGATGCGGTTCCCCTGGGCCTGTTGCGCGAACGGGCATTTAACCTGCGCTGGGCGCAACAGCCGCCAGATGTGATTCCGCTCACCGCGGCCGACCCTGATTTTCCCGTGGCCACTGCGATTCAGGAGCAGATCATCCGCTATGTTCGCGATGGCGTGCTCAGTTACGGCCCGTCCGAAGGATTGCCCCAGTTCCGTGAAGCTGTCGCCGAATGGATGCGCTCCACGCGGCAGATGGAGTGCCCGGCCGAAGCTGTTTTCGCGACTGACAGCGCGGCGGCAGCCATCGCTGTGGTGGCGCGGGCAAGTTTGACCAGCGGAGATGAGGTGCTCATTCCCGACCCGGTGGATTTCTTGTTTCAGCACACCATCGAGCGCGCCGGCGCAAGGCCAATACAAGTCCGCGTTACTCCCGCGATGGATGCGGAAGAATTTATTGCGGCCGCGCAAGCCCATTTCACGCCGCGCACGCGGATGCTGTGGCTGTGTAACCCTCATAATCCTCTCGGTGCGGTCTACTCCCGGGAGTGGCTGAAGCAGGTTGCTGAATGGGCCTTGGGCCGTGGTCTACGCATTCTCAGTGACGAAGTCTGGTCTGACATTGTGTATGCTCCCCACCGCCACGTCAGTCTGGCTTCGCTCTCGCCTGAGATCGCGCGCAGCACCGTTACCGTGTATGGCTTCTCCAAGAATTTTGCCCTTGCCGGATTGCGGGTTGGCTGCGTGATCTCAACCGATCCCGAATGGCGAAAGCAAATCATCGCCGCCTCTGACGCGTCCAGCACCGTCTTTGGCGTCTCCGTGCTCTCGCAGATTGCCGTCATCGCCGCCGTTCGCGAAGGCCGGCCCTGGCTGGCGGAGTTTCTCCGGCATCTCGAGAAGCAGCGCGACTACGTTGCCGAGCGCCTCTCGCAATGGCCCGGTGTTACCGTTAATCCTCCCCAGGGCACCTACGTGATTTTTCCCTGCGTCCGCCATTTGGCCTGTGGTTTGGACGCCAACGCGGATGAAAGTTCTGGAAACGAAGCCGAGCGTCTGTGCGAGCATCTTCGCGAGCATGCCCGCGTTGCTCTCGTACCTGGCGCACCCCGTTGGTTTGGACCCGGCGCCAGCGGACATCTACGCATCAGCTTTGCCACCTCGCGCCGCATCCTGCAGCAAGCCTTCGACCGCATGGACCCGGTTATAAAGAAGCTGGCGGCGGCAAATCAGCGGCTCTAACCTGGAATTTTTCTAGTAGTACTTTTGAAGATAGGTAACTTCGACCGCCCGCTGGTTTCAGAGTTTGCGGAAAAGCTCTTTAGAACAAGAAGGGCGTCTGTTTTTTCCATAGCCAATCGAGCCAATTTGCCCACTGGACAGGCGCTGGTTTCCAAGGTATTAATTACAATACATCTTCTGATATTCCCCCAAAAGATTGTGGTTTGGCGCAGTTTAAAGGTTCATAGGGCCGAATCAAGGAGTATGTCATGAAAAAGACCTTCGTCATCTTTGTGCTTGCGCTCGCTGCGGTGATGCTTGCACAACCTGCGCCAGCCCAAACCTCGGCCAGCCAGTCCACCTCACCTTCGAGCACAAACACAAAAGTCATCAAGGACGCCGCCGAGTACAACGCCTACATGGCAGCGCTCAATACACAAGACCCGGCAGCAAGGGCTGGGGCCTTTGAGGCTTTTATTAACCAGTATCCCGACAGCGTGGTGAAGCTTGATGCCATGGAGCAGGCCATGGCCGCCTACCAGCAAGCCAGCAATCAGGCCAAGGTGGAATCGAGCGCTAGAGCGATTCTGGGAACCAGTCCGAATAACATCCGCGCTCTCGCCATTCTTGCTTATCTTGATCGCTTCAAGGCAACCCAGGGAGATACAGGGGCCTTGAAGGAAAGTTGCGATTACGCGCAAAAAGGACTGCAGGCACTACCCGCGTGGCCCAAGCCGGAAGGCATCTCCGACGCTGATTTTGACAAGCTGCGCAATCAGATGTCTGAGATATTTACCGGGGTCGCCGGCTTCTGTGTCCTTCAGGCCAAAGATTATCCCACCGCCCGCGGCTATTATCTGAAATCGTTCCAGATTGATCCTGCCAATATGCAGGATATCTACCAGCTCGGTATCGTATGTCTGCAGATGGAGCCAATGGATGTCAGCGGCTTCTGGTATCTGGCCAAAGCCATCAATCTGGCGACCGCACAAAACAATGCGCGTGCCGCGCAAGGCATTACTACCTACGCGAAGGCCCAGTACCGCAGATATCATGGCAGCGAGGAGGGATGGGACCAGTATGTAGCCAGCGCAGCAAACCAGGCCGGTCCGGGAGTCGCCGATCCCGTCAAGCCCAAGCCGTCGAACTGCGAGATCGCGGCTGATGCAGTCGCCAAAAACAACATGGATGAACTTTCTTTCAGCGACTGGGAGTTTATCCTCGAGCAGCGTGATTGCGGTCCCCAGGGAAAGGAAGCAGCCGAAAAAGTCTGGCAGGCCATCCAGGCCAAACAGAAGGACGGAGAAGCCAGATTAAGAATTCCCGTAAAGATCATTGCTGCTACAAAGGAGAGCCTCGACGTCGCCGTTACCGATGACAATCAGCGGACCAACACGGCAGACATGCACGTGGTGCTGCTGAAGCCCTTGCTCCACCCTCCCGCTATTGGTTCAACCACGGACGTGATCGGGATCATCACCACGTATACGCCCAAGCCTTTTATGTTCACCATGGCGAAGGGCGCGGTGCCTTCAGCCGAGCCGCCCATTGAGCCGCCGCACCATTCGCTGGTTCATCACGAGAAAGTTCAACCGAAGAAGTAGGCAGCGGATACAGTATTGTGCACGGTAGCAGATACCAGTAATTGTGGAATCGCTATAAAAAAATCTCCTTACCCTTCGCGGCCAGCTTCGTCTAATATGTTTTGACCAAAATCTTAGACCCAAGAACTAAGGGACGCTGATCCTTGCTGGCGGCCCACGATTGGGACAACCAGGAAAACCCTTCAACTTCAGTCAAGGAGAGCCGGATGGTCCGCATATTGATGTTCCGCGCATTCTTTAAGATCGTATCCGCCACCACGTTGCTTTTGCTGGCCGCATCCTTTGCGCCGGCCCAGACCGTGGATGAAATCATTGCCAAGAACATTCAGGCCCACGGCGGAATAGAGAAGCTCAAGTCGGTCAAGACTGTACGCAGCAGCGGTAAATACATTGCCGGCAACCTGCGCGTGGGCTTTGTGCAGGAAAACAAACGGCCCGACAAGGTGCGTGAAGAGAGCATCGTGCAGGGCGCCGCCGATGTGCAGGCTTATGACGGTAAGACGAGTTGGGAAATTAACCCTTTTCAAGGACGCAAGGACCCGCAACTGCTCTCCGAAGACGAATCCAAATCGCTCATCGAAGACGCCGATATTGATGGTCAGCTTGTGGACTACAAAGAAAAAGGCCACAAGGCCGAACTCGTCGGCCACGATCCCGTCGAGGGCACTGATTGCTACAAGATCAAGCTCACTCTGAAGAACGGAACCGTACGCTACTACTACCTGGATACGGATTCCTACCTGGAGTTGAAGATCGCCACGCAGCGCATGATCCGCGGCGCAATCCAGGAGACCGAAGCCTATTTTGGCGATTACGAGCAGGTTGACGGCATCTATTTTCCCTTCGCCATCGAAAGCGCAGAAAAGGGCGACCCCAATCGCACCAAGACCACGGTGGAAAAAATCGAAATCAACGTGCCGGTCGATGACGGCCGTTTCTCAGTACCGGCAACTCCGGCGAAAGCCGCGGCCAAGTCCGGGATGGGGAGCTAAGGTGACGTCCATCAAACCTCCCTCTCCGTCCTCGTTGCAGCAACTTGTTGAGAATCCCAAGAATAATGAGGATTTACTCCCAATGAACAGATTCAAGGTGCACACTTTCGCCATTGTGGCAGCTCTGTCTTTGCTGTTCTCCGCCCAGCTCATTGCCCAGGACGGGAAGTTTGACTCCGATACTATCTCCGGCTTGAGCGCGCGCAACATCGGCTCGGCAGCCATGAGCGGACGCGTATCGGCGCTGACCGCGGTCAAAGAAGATGGCCGGCTCACGGTGTACATCGGGGCAGCAAGCGGCGGGGTGTGGAAGTCTGTCAACAGCGGCACCACCTATAAGCCGGTGTTTGACAAGCAGCCGGTGCAATCGATTGGCGCGATTTCTGTGGATCCTTCGGCTCCAAAAACAGTCTGGGTGGGTACGGGCGAGGCCTGGACGCGTAACAGTACTTCCATCGGCGACGGTGTTTATAAGTCTACCGATGGTGGCGAAAACTGGACCAACATGGGGTTGAAAGATTCCGAGCGCATCAGCAAAATTCTGATCGATCCTAAAGACGGCAATACCGTGTACGTTTGCGTGCCCGGCAGGCTTTGGAGCGACAGCGATGAGCGTGGTGTTTACAAGACCACGGACGGCGGCAAGAGCTGGACAAAGATTCTCAAGGGTGTAAATAACTCAACCGGTTGCTCCATGATGTCCATGGATCCGCGCGACTCGAAAACTCTCTTTGCCGGACTCTGGGACTTCCGCCGCAAAGGCTGGACCTTCCGCTCCGGCGGCGAAAACGCTACGGCCTCGAGCGGCAGTGGATTGTTCAAATCCACTGATGGGGGCGCAACCTGGAAGGAACTCGACGAAAAGAGTGCGCCGGGACTTCCCGCGAAGCCCTGGGGACGCATCGCCATCACCGCGGCGCCGTCGAATCCTAACATGATCTATGCCCTGATCGAATCCAACCGCAGCGCGCTCTTTCGCTCCGAAGATGGCGGCAAAACCTGGCAGGAGCGCGACCGCAGCCAGATGATGGTGTGGCGTCCGTTCTACTTCGCCAACCTCATCGTTGATCCCAAGAACGAAAACAAGATCTACAAGACCGATCTCAGGCTCATCCAGAGTACCGACGGCGGCGCCAGCTTTAGCACCATCTCGCGCGGTGCGCACGGTGATTTTCACGACCTCTGGGTCGACCCCGATGACACCAACCACGTCATCACTGGAGATGACGGCGGTGTCTGGTACTCCTACGACAGCGGCAACAAATGGTGGAAGGCCTACAACCTGCCCATCTCGCAGTTCTATCACGTGAGTGTGGATATGTACGACCCCTATCACGTCTTCGGCGGGCTGCAGGATAACAGCTCATGGATGGGTGACTCGTCGTATCCGTCCGGGGTCACCAACAGCCGCTGGGAAAATCTTTATGGCGGCGACGGCTTCTGGGTATTTTCGGACCCCGCCGATGCCAACTATGTTTACGCCGAGTACCAGGGCGGAGAAATTGGACGCGTCAACCGCCTTACCTTCGATACGCGTAACATCAAGCCGCAACCCAACTACGGTGAAGGCAAGCTGCGCTTCAACTGGAACACGCCCATTCATGTAAGTCCCAATGAGAAAGGCCCGATTTATATCGGAGCGCAATTTCTCTTCCGCTCCCGCGACCACGGCCAGACCTGGGACCGCATCTCGCCCGATCTCACCACCAACGATCCTCTGAAGCAGAAGCAGGAAGAATCAGGCGGCGTGACCATCGATAACTCTGCTGCCGAGATGCATACCACCATCTATTCCATCAGCGAATCGCCGCGCAACGGCCAGATTATCTGGGTGGGCACCGATGACGGCAACGTGCAGATTACGCGCGACGGCGGCAAGAGTTGGACCAACGTTGTTGGCAATCTCCCCGGTCTGCCAAAATTCTCCTGGGTCTCATGGGTTGAAGCCAGCCGCTTTGATGAAGGCACCGCCTACGCTGCTTTCGACCGGCACACATTTGGCGATATGGATCCTTATGTTTTCAAGACCACCGATTATGGCAAGAGCTGGACGCCTGTCATCGCCAAAGACGGCGGTGTGCGTGGCTACGCCCACGTGATCAAAGAAGATACACTTTTGCCCAACTTGCTCTTCGCCGGCACCGAGTTCGGTTTGTGGATCTCGCCCGATGGCGGCAAGCAATGGGCGCAGTATAAAGGCCACGAGTTCCCCAACGTCGCTGTGCGCGACATTGTGGTGCAGCCCCGCGAGTCTGACCTGGTGCTGGCCACCCACGGCCGCGGCATCTGGATTGTCGATGACATCACTCCGCTGCGCAAGCTCACTCCTGAAGTGCTTGCGCAGGATGCAGTCTTCCTTGAAGGCAAGCCCACGCAGCAGCGCTTTACCGTCGACAACAGTTGGCCTGAAGGAAGCGCGACCTTTACCGGAAACAATCCGCCCAACGCCGCGCTGATTACCTACTATCAGAAAAAGCGGCATATCTTCGGCAAGATGAAGATTGAAATCCTGGATCAGCAGGGCAAGCTTGTGGATACCGTACCCGCGAACAGCCGCCGCGGCATCAGCCGCGTCGAGTGGTCCATGCGCCTCAAACCGCCCAGGGTGCCTCCCGCGGCCAGTGTTGCCTTTGAAGCCAGCGAAGGCCCCCGGGTGTTGCCGGGAACTTATACGGTGAAGATGACGCGCGGCCAGGAAACCTACACCACACAACTTACGGTTGCGCCCGATGCCCGCGCCACGTACACGCCCGAGGACCGCAAACTGCAGTTTGATACCACCATGCGCATCTATAACCTGCTCGGCGACATGAGTTTTGACGTGGAGCGCATCAACAGTGTCCGCGATGCTCTGAACACCCGTGCCGGCAAACTGAATGCAAGCGATGCTCTACGTAACCGCCTCGACCAGCTTTCCGCCAAGGCCGACGAGATCCGCAGGAAGATCGTGGCCACCAAGGAAGGCGGCGCCATCACCGGCGAGGAGCGCATCCGCGAAAAAACCACGCAGCTCTACGGCGATGTGATCGATTACGAGAACCGCCCTGCTGACTACCAGATCGCCCGCATCGACTCGCTCACCCATGAGCTCAACGACGTAATGAACGAGTTTGATACTTTCGCCGCCAAGGACCTGGCCGAAGTGAACAAGTTGCTCGCCGCCAGGAAACTCGAAGCCATTAAGCCCATTACACGCCAAGACTGGGAGAAGGCCACTAGCGACTCCGGCGCAGGCGGCGCGGGTGAAATCCGCGAAAGATGGGAGCGAGATTAGCCGATTTCTTTGAGAATCAGAGCAGATAAGTAGGTTCCCCCCTAACTCATTGATTACCTTAGAGATGAAGGCGGTCTGAGAGGTGGTTCATCTAACTCATTTAAATTGTGGTTGTTACGGTGAGTTCTTAATGCTTTCAGCCCTTGTTCTGAAGGTCAGTCCGACTATCCTTTGGGGCACGTTTCTGCTAAAGTCGAAGATGTAGTTTTAATATTCCTCTAACAATTAACCCCTATCATTTCAGCAAGAATGCGGCCACATGAAGCGCGTCTCTCTTGAAAGTCCCAGCTATTATCTCAACGCCGAGGCCTCCTGGCTGCGCTTCAATCGTCGTGTCTTGGAAGAGGCCGAAGATGAAACTAATCCCGTTTTGGAACGGGTCAGGTTTCTGGCCATCACCGCCGGCAATCTGGACGAATTCTTCGAGGTCCGGGTCGCCAGCCTTCTGCAGCGCATTGAAGACGGATACACTGAGCCCGGCCTCGACGGCCTGAGCCCCATCGAAGAGCGCGATATGATCGCGCGCGAGACCCAGGAATTTGCCCGCCTGCAGTACCAGTGCTGGAACGAGAAGCTGCTGCCCGCCCTCGCGCGGGAGAGCATCCGCGTGCTCAGTTTGCCCGAGCTTACGCCCAAGGCACGGGCCTACGTCGAGGAATACTGCGAGCGTGAGCTCGACCCGCTCTTAACGCCGGTGACGATTGATCCAGCGCATCCTTTCCCCCGGGTGATCAACAAGGCGCTGTGCCTGGCGTTCTTGCTCAAGCGCCGCCGCCGCGCCTCGGCGACTTATACCGGAGTGGTCACGGTGCCGCGCGCTTTGCCCCGGCTGATCCATCTGCCCAATGGCGATTCCAACGATTTCGTCTTTCTCGCCGACCTGGTCGCCTGGTACGCCACCAAAATGTATCGCGGATACGACATTCTTTCCGCTGCCGCCTTTCGCGTCACCCGCAACAGCAACCTCTACCTGCAGGAAGAGGATTCGCGCAACCTGCTGGAATCGGTGCGCACCGAGCTGCACAACCGGCGTAAAGGTGAGGCCGTGCGCATGGAAATTGACGCCGATGCCGACCCCGAAATCGTTGACCGCCTGCGCAGCAACTTTGAGCTTGAGAGCTGGCAGATCTTTCGCACCGAAGGTCCGGTGAACCTTTCACGGTTGTTCAACATTTACGAGCAATCCAACCGCCCCGACCTGAAGTTCAAGTCGTTTGTGCCGCGCGAGCTGCATTTGAACGTGAAGTCGAGCGATATTTTCCAGGAGCTGCGCCAGCGCGATATTCTGCTGCACCATCCGTTTGACAGCTTTCATGGGGTGGTGAATTTTATCGAGACCGCCGCTGAAGATCCCAGCGTGCTCTCTATCAAGCAGACGCTCTACCGCACCAGCGAAGACTCGTCCATCGTGCGCGCCCTGATGGAAGCCGCCGCCCGGAAAGAGGTGACGGTGGTAGTCGAGGTGAAGGCGCGCTTCGACGAGGCTTCAAACATCCGCTGGGCCCGGAGCCTCGAAGATGCCGGCGTGCAGGTCTTCCACGGCCTTGTAGGATTGAAGACGCATGCCAAGCTGGCGCTCATCGCCCGTCGCGACCCCGATGGCGTCACCCGCCGCTACGCTCACCTGGGTACGGGTAACTACAACTCCGCCACCGCCCGGCTTTACACCGATTTGAGCCTGCTCACCGCCGATGAAGATATCACCGCCGCCGTGCACGGGGTCTTTAGCTTTCTGACCGCCTATGCCGAGCGGTCGAATTACAGCCCGCTGCTGGTCTCTCCGCTCGATTTTGCCCAAAGCTCGCTTGACCTGATTGCCCGCGAGGCCGAGCATGCGCGCCAGGGCAAGCCCGCTCGCATCATTGCCAAGATGAACGGCCTGCTCGATAAGAGCGTTATCCAGGCGCTCTACCGCGCCTCGCAGGCGGGGGTTGAAATCGATCTCATCGTGCGCGGCCGCTGCGCGCTGCGGCCCGGCGTGCGCGGGGTGAGCGATCGCATCCGGGTGCGCAGCATCGTGGGACGCTTTCTCGAGCACAGCCGCATCTATTACTTCGCCAACGGCGGCGAGGAAGAAATTTATTTGGGCAGCGCCGATTGGATGCCGCGCAACCTCTACGGCCGCGTCGAAGTCGTCTTTCCGCTCAAAGATGCCATGTTACGGCAGCGCGTGCTGCAGGAAATTCTCGAAGTCTATCTTGAAGACCGGGTCAAAAGCCGCATCCTGCTGCCCGACGGAGACTACGTGCCCTTCCAGGAAGGCCGCCGCAAGGCTCCGAAGAATGCCTTCTTGAGCGGCATTCTCGGCGACAAGCCGGCGCGGCTCAATGCCCAGGAGTTCCTGATCTCGCTCGCTGAGGGGAAGCAGGCGGCGCTGGCGGAAGGCAAACAGCCGGCAGCCCTGCCCCCGGCGAAGAAGCCCCCGGAAAAGCTTGCCCGTCGCGAGGGCGCCCAGCCGCGCGAGAGCAGCTCGCGTGAGAACGGCCATACCGCGGTGAAAACCGACCGTGGCGCCTCCTCATCGCCGGGAAAGGCCACGCTTAAATGATCATTTACTTTTTGCGGCATGCAAGCGCCGGCACGCACAAGGCCGATGCGAAGAAAGATGAGAAGCGCGCGCTGGATAAAGAAGGCATCGAGCAGTGCGGCATGATCGGGCGCGCTCTGGCAGCCATGAACGTCCACGTTGACGTCGTAGTTTCCAGTCCCCTGAAGCGCGCCGCCCAGACCGCCGCTCTCGTTTCCAACGAAATCGGGCACGAGGGCAAGCTGCAGCTTGATGCCGCCCTCAAACCCGGCGGCACCTGGGAAGACTTCAACCGCCTGCTACAGAAATATGGGAACGCCGAAGCCATCATGGTGGTCGGACACAACCCCAACCTCAGCGAGTTCCTCGGACGCCTCATCGGCCGCCGCTCCCCCGCTCACGTTGACCTCAAAAAAGGCGCCGTCGCCAAAACTGAGGCCGACTCCAAGGGCGAAACCCTCGAGTGGTGCATCACGCCCAAGACTGTTCGTGCCGCCTACGACAGCGCAAGCGCGAAAAAGTAGCCATAGGCATTCAGAAAGAGCCAGCTCTTAGATCTGTTTCATAATCAGTTTGAACACAGCAGATTCGAACGAGCGCTACACGCACCGCCGTCAGTAACGAGGAACGCGTTGCCAACGAAGAGGCTTTTAGCCCGGAATGTCAGGTATGCTTTTCAGTCTCAGAACATCAGCACGAACTGCGGTGACGAGTTGGCCGGGGTTAGCGGCTGGGTCAGGATGACTGAGTCGTCGCTAGTACGAATCACAGAGACATTTCCGGAACCTTTATTGGCAACGAAAACTTTGGCGCCATCGGTGGAAGAACCGATTGAAACCGGGGTTGTCCCTACGGCAATGGCATTTGGAGGATTGTGCGGGGCAGGAAATGTCTTTACCGTGTTACTGCTGGTGAGAATGACGGAAACCGTGTTGCTTCCCGAATTAGCCACGTAAGCTCGGGTCCCGTCGGAAAGGGCTGTAATCGATGTGGGTGACGCGCCAACCATCACAGTTGTTGCGGAGGTCGCGCTACAATCGGCGACGTGATTAATGATTGAAATTGAGCCACGAGCGGTATTAACCACATAAACCCGCTGCAACTTGTTATCAAACAGAAGGAACGTCGGCCCCGCTCCAACTCCAATGGTCGGCGCAGTGGTCGGAGGACTGAGCGGATCCGTAGACGTTTTGATCACACTGACAGTATTACTGCCTTGATTTGCTACATACACACAGTTGTTATCAGCACTGGCCACAATCGCCTGGGGATTACTCCCCACGATGAATGCGCCTTTAACC
>QIAW01000274.1 GCA_003225655.1 Acidobacteriota bacterium | reverse complement strand
CAAGAGCATCCCGATTGTGCGTCGAATAGAATTCATGTCGTCAATCAATATCAGAAGCTTAGACGCAAGCCAAACTGCATCTTGCGCATCGAGTTCGCCGAGGTGATAACGCCAAAGCTGGCGGACGTCGAACCCGCGGCCGGAACGGAGGCGCCCGGCTGTCCGAGGTTCACGTGGTTGAAGGCATTCGTGGCCTCGGCCCGGAAGCGCAGCTTGACGCGCTCGGTCAAACTAAAGTCGCGCGAGATGGCCAAGTCGACAGTCTTATAGCCCGGCCCGTAGAGCAGGTTGCGGGCTGAGTTGCCATCGGTGGCGACTCCGGTAACGACTTTATTTTGGGCAAAGGCGGCTGTGTTGAACCACTGCTGCGCGGTAGGATGGTCGAGGTGGGGATTGCCGACCAACTGCGCGCGATCGTTAGTGCTGCCGTCGAGGTTGGCGTCCACATTGCCGTTGGTGACGGTGAACGGAAGGCCGCTGCGCATCTTGATGATGGGGGAGAAGCTCCAACCATTCAGAACATGCCGCAGGACAGCGTTGCTGTTCTTGCCAAAGTAATCGGGCCGGTAGGTGAAACTCATGCTAAAGACATGTCGCTGGTCACTGTCGCCGGCGCCCTTTTCTTCCGCAAGGTTGCTGTAGTTCTGGGCCAACCCCTGAGTCGTGCTGTTGTAGAGCTCTACACTACTAAGGGTCTTGCTGTAGGTGTAGAAGGCGTTAAAAGTCAGATGGTGGCTCATCCGCATCGCACTGGTCACCTGCAGCCCGTGATAATTGGCACTCTGGTCCGACTGAAGGAGGGTTACGGCACCGAACAGCGGGTTGGGCCGCCGTGCAAGTATGTTCGCTCCGGCGCTCGTGGCAGTTGGTGTCAGGACCGGGTAATTGATGTCACGGCCAAACGGCAGGTTGCGGCTCTCCGTCCCAACATACGCCGCTCCGACGACCAGGTCTTTAGTGACCTGACGCTGCACAGAAACGTTCATCTGATACGTGCGCGGCCACTTGAAATTCGATGCCACCGGGAAGAGGCCTCCGCCCGTTGTAAATGTCCCCTTGTACGGGAAGGGATTTCCGCCAACGAAATTGTTATAGGGATTGCTGAGCGAAGCTCCCAGCGGGACGCCTGCCGCATTTGTCTTCTGGTTGATATTAGTAAAGGTCAACCGGGTGGAGAAGGGCTGGAAGTTCGTCATGGTGTTCCACTCGTTGCCTGAGATGCTGCCGTAAAACACCCCGAACGCACCACGGAGCGACGTCTTTCCATCACCGAACAGGTCCCACGCGAAGCCGATGCGGGGCGAAAAATGGGTGTAGCTGGTCGGAATGCCGCCACGTTCCACACCGGGATCGCCGAAGAACAACGCCCCGACAGGCGCAGTCGGGATGACCACCGACTTCTGGCCGGGAACATAATTGACGACCCGGTTTTGAGGGTCGGTTGGTGGCGTCTGAACATCCCATCGCAGACCAAGATTGAGGTTCAGGCGTGGGCGAACCTTGAAATCATCCTGCACAAAGAGTGCCGTGTACCAGCTATTGGTGTAGCCCGTTACGGGCGCGTCCTGCGAGACCGCGCTGGGAATACCGATCAGGAAATCGGCAAACGCATTACCAGCCGCAGCTGTGACAGGTGGGGCAGCCACCCTTGCCGTTGCACCTGCATTGAAGGTGAAAACGCCGTAGTTGTTAAGCAGTGTCTGCTGGATGTCCTTGTTGAGCGAAATCTCTCCCCCCAACTTGAGTGAGTGATTGCCCTTGATCCAACTGAACACGTCGCGTGCAGAGTAAAAGTTAGTGCCGGCTACCGGGCCGCCGATTTGTTGTCCCAGGGTAAAGTATCCCGTGACGGTGATCTGCGGCAAATTCGGCGTGCCCTGGATCACAAATGCCGATCCCAGATCGGTAAGCGAGGTCGCGGGGACGTTTATACGCCCGCCAAAATTCCGTGAGAAAGTCAACCAGACCTGATTGATCTTAGCTGCGCTGATGATCCAAACGTCACTGGCGTTGACGCTATGCTGCCGCCAGGTGGAATTTTGGAGGCTCCAAGGCACGTTGGGACTGCCCCCCTTCGTAGTGCTGGTTCCGCCGGTATTAAAGTAACTTACCGTCAAACGATGCACGTCGTTGAGCTGGTAGTCCACCTTTCCCAGATACTCGTCGAAGTTATAGGGGGTGGCAATATTGCCCTGCCATCCTGCGTTGCCAGTGCTGAGGGTAACGTTGGACAGGGGAATGTAGGTGTCGATGATCTTCCTGGCCACCGGATCGATGCGATTAGGGCAAATCACATTGGTGACGCCGTTGCAGACGAAAGGTGCGTTAATCGCGGGATCGGTGGGCTTGGTCGCGGAAGCCGTGAAGTTGCCGGCGCGCTCCAGGGCGGTGGGCACGCGGGCGCCGCTCAGGAAGGTGCTCGTTGCCTGGCGCAGTCCCGAGTAGCAGAAGAAGAAAAAGGCCTTGTCTTGCTTGATCGGACCGCCGATAGTGCCGCCAAACTGGTTGCGATGAAAAGGCGCCCTGGCCAGAGTGGATCCCCAGTCATTGGCATTGAACACCGTGTTGCGCAGGAATTCAAAGGCCGAGCCGTGAAACTGGTTAGTGCCGGACTTGGTTAGCACGTTGATGAGGCCGCTGGCATAACGGCCATACTCCGCGTTGTAGCTGTTGGTCTGAACCCGGAATTCCTGGATGGCATCCGGGTTGGGCAAAATGTTACCGGTGTTGCGCAGGTTGGTCATGTTTATGCCGCCGTCCAGATAGTAGTTCACTGAGCCGGTGCCGCCGTCGGTGCCGCCGTTGATCAGTGTTCGCTGCTCCGGATAACCAAGGATGAACGTACTTGTGCCGGTGGACGCGGTGGCTACCCCGTTATTGTTAGACTGCACGCCGGGCGTCAGGTCGAGCAGCGTGTAGACGTTGCGCTCAACCAACGGAAGATTAGTAATC
>QIAW01000273.1 GCA_003225655.1 Acidobacteriota bacterium | reverse complement strand
CTCGGCCTTCATGCGCTGTTCGGTTTCCTCATCAACGCAGTTCAATAGGACCTCTTCACGCTGATGCAAGGCCTGAAGGCGCTCCCAGGGGATCTCCGTCATGGTTAAGCGGGCGTTGCCGACCGCCACGACGTGGCTCAGGACTTCGATTCCCAAGTAGCGCAGAAAGAGCTTAGCCAGGGCGCCCACAGCCACGCGGGCGGCAGATTCGCGCGCCGAGGCCCGCTCGAGAATGTAACG
>QIAW01000272.1:467-6353 GCA_003225655.1 Acidobacteriota bacterium | reverse complement strand
CGAAGCATAAACCTACAGCTTACCGCAAAAGATGATTTCTTTACTATTCACCGTGGAGGGCGTAGCTTGAAGCGAAATAGAATTATAGTTTCATGGTATCGATCCTTATGAACGATCAGAAAGCGCCAATCATTGCAGCAAAGAACGAGGGAGTCATTACGACACGTCCTCCGCTGCCTCCATTTACACATGAAAGCGCGGTGCAGAAAGTCCGTTTGGCGGAGGATGGCTGGAACTCCCGTGATCCGGAAAAAGTCGCGCTGGCCTACACTCCAGATTCCCGTTGGCGGAACCGTTCGGAATTCTTAAATGGACGGGCGGAAATCGTCGCATTTCTTAGACGCAAATGGGCAAAAGAGCTGGATTACCGGCTCATCAAAGAACTTTGGGCTTTTGCTGGCAATCGCATCGCAGTGCGCTTCGCTTACGAATGGCACGATGACTCTGGAAACTGGCTTCGCTCCTACGGCAATGAGAACTGGGAGTTCGACGAAAACGGCCTGATGCGATTGAGGCTGGCGTCGATTAATGATCTGCCCATCAAAGATACAGACCGTAAATATCACTGGCCGCTGGGCCGCCGCCCCGACGAACATCCGGGATTGAGCGATCTGGGACTATAGCCTATTCATAAAACACACGATAATAATTACGCACCCAGAATCGCGTCTGCCACACGCGCAACTTCCACGGCCGGCCTGACGTCATGTACGCGGACAATGTGGGCTCCGCGCAAGATGGCGGCCGTGACCGTGGCGAGCGTGCCATAGAGGCGCTGATCGGGCGGCGCGTCTTGTTTTTTGCCGGAACCCTGTTTTTCTGGGAAATCTTGTTCCCGTGCAAGAGTACGGCCAATGAAAGACTTGCGCGAGGTCCCTGCGAGCAGAGGAAATCTCAGGGAGTGCAATTCGTTAAGCCGGGCCAGCAGCGGGTAATTCTCTTCAAAGTTCTTGCCGAAGCCGAAGCCGGGATCAAGAACAATACGCTCCCGCTGTACGCCGGCTGCGATCACAGCCGCGCTCCATTCCCTAAGTTCGCGGCCCACCAGTTCGAGCATGGCGTCGCCTGAGAGGCGCGGCAGAGTGCGCCATTCTTCGGGACGTCCGCGCGCGTGCATCAGCACCACGCCGCATTTCAACTCTGCCAACGTGCGCGACATCTCCGGATCCCAGCGTGCGGCGCTCACGTCATTCACGATTTCCGCTCCGGCCCGCACGCAAGCTCGGGCCACATCTGCTTTGTAGGTATCAATGGAAATCAGGGCTGAGGGCCGTTGCTCGCGCACCTTTACAATGACGGGCAGCACGCGGCCCAGCTCTTCCGCAGCCGTGACTCCGCCTTCGCCAGTCTTGGCTCCGGGACGAGTGGATTCACCGCCAATGTCGAGGATATCGGCTCCTTCGTCGAGGAGCTGCAATGCGTGCTGGACCGCATTTCCGTGGGAGAAATATCGCCCGGCTTCAGAGAACGAGTCCGGAGTGACGTTGACCACGCCCATCACCAGCGTGCGCATACCCAGCTCAAGACTCCGCCGAGCCAGCTTCCATTCGTAACGTGGCCGCATGGCAAGATTTAAACACAAAGGAGACAAAGGGTCACAAAAGGCAAGTAGATCGGTGACAGTACTAAAATGCCTGGGGTAATCCGGCAAGTTAACTTATTGTTTTCCCTGACAGACTAAACTGGCATATAGAAATGTCGAAGATAAACAAGCCTATTTTCCTCTTTGCCCTGACGCTGCTATTTTTGCCCGGCGATGTACGCGCCGAGAGCGCCAAGTCTGGACACAAGAGCAGCGGCTTGGCGGAGAAGATTGCTCCCCTTCTGGCACAGCCTGATCTGGGCCCGAGCTATTGGGGCATTCAGGTGGTGTCTTTGGACGAGACAAATGCGGGTGAGAGAAAAAGAGATGGTAAACAGGGTGGACCTAAAATCCTGTATTCACTGAATGCAGACAAGCTCTTTGTTCCTGCTTCCAACACCAAGCTCTTTACCACCGCGACCGCTTTCGCGCTNGCTCGATAAGTATGGAAGAATTGACGGCGACGTAGTTCTGATAGGCCGCGGGGATCCTAACCTCTCAGGGAGAACCATGCCTTACGCACTCAAAGTGGAGCGCGCGCAGTCGTCTACCGTCATCCTTGAAAATATGGCGGACCAGATGGTGAAAGCAGGGGTCAAGTATATTGATGGCGACGTGGTGGCCGACGATTCCTTCTACGTCAATGAACCCTACGGCACCGGCTGGGCGCAAGACGATTTGCAGTGGGGCTTCGGCGCTCCGGTTTCGGCACTCACAATTAATGACAACCTGATTTTCGTGAATATTCTTCCCGGAGAAAAGCCAGGCGACCGCGCCTTTGTCACGCTGGACCCGCCCACCGCGTATTACAAAGTGGAGAGCCGCATTCTCACCGTTGCAACTGGAGGAACGCACAAGATTGGCGTGCATCGCGATCAGGGCTCGCATACCGTGACCGCATGGGGAACGGTAACCGTGAATGACGGCCTTGACCGCGAGGAGCTGGCGGCAGAAGATCCGGCGGCGTATGCGGCGCAACTGTTTTACGAAATCCTGACCCGGCACGGCATCGTGATTTACGGGCATACACGAGTGCATCACACAGCGCCGAGCAGCGTCGTCACCGAAGATGTTCCCATCACCACGCTGCCGCTGCTAGGTTCAACTTCCCCGGCCATTCCAACCAACCGGGCTACGCTGGTGTTGGCAGCTTACGATTCCCTGCCGCTGATTGAAGACTTGCGGCTGATTAACAAAGTCAGCCAGAACCTGCACGCGGAGTTGGCCCTGCGCCTGGTCGGGAAGGCAGGCGGAGGAATTGGGAACAGCGAAACCGGCCTGAAGGTCGAACAAAATTTTCTGACCCAGGCGGGAGTGGCGCCTGAGGAATACGATTTTCACGACGGCTGCGGTCTTTCGCGCGAAAACCTGGTCACCCCGGCGGCCCAGGTGAAGCTGTTGCAATATGTCGCGGCGCAACCCTGGGCCGCCAAGTTTCAAGACACCTTGCCGGTTGCCGGAGTGGATGGCTCGCTTGCCGATCGCTGGAAAGACACGGACCTGATAGGCCACGTGCGGGCCAAGACCGGAACAATGGAGCACGTGAGCGCTCTCTCTGGTTATGCAATCACATTGAGCGGCAAGAACCTGGCGTTCTCCATCATGGTGAACAATTATGCTCTCAGGACTGGACGCATCCGCGAGGTGATTGATCAGATCGTGCAAGCGATTGTGGACGATCAGCCGGAAAAGAAGTAGAGCTGGTTTCATAAATTGGCTTTGAAGCCCCTGAGGTCGCTCTATAAATCATCTCGTGGATATTTATGAAACGCTCTAGCAATTGAGCGGCAAATAAAAAATAATTCGATTGGCAAAATGGAAGCCAGGGTTTAAGTTTTCAGCTTGAGATCGAGGTCATTTCCTTGAAGAACCTAACGGTTTGCATTCTGTTGCTTACAAGCGCTGCAGTAGCTCAGCAAGCTGCCCCTGTCACTGGCGGGCAGGAGTTGACTGTCGATAAGATCTTCAGCGGGCCGGGACTGACGGGACGCCAGCCTGAGACGCTGAAGTGGAGTCCTGACGGCAAGAAGATTTCTTATATCCTGCGCGACGAGAGCGGCGCTAACGGCCAGCTTTGGTATATCGACGTGAGCATAGGCAAGCCTGCGATCTTGGTAACGCAAGACAGACTAGCATCGCTGGCGCCTCCTGACTACCAAATCAGAAATGAGCGCGAATTAGAGCGGCGACTGCGCTACGGCATCGCTGGATATCACTGGGCTCCCGACTCCAAACACTTGCTGTTTGATTCCCACGGCCAACTCTGGCTCTACACGCTGGAGACCAACACAGGAGTTCCCCTGACGGGAGAAAATGTACCGGCGTCTGATCCGAAGTTTGCTCCTGATGGTTCCCGCATCGCCTACGTCTACAAGCATAATTTGTACGTTCGCTCTGTTTCTGGAACCGGCGAGGCCCAGCTTACGCAGGATAAAGATCCCAATGTGCAGGATGGCGAAGTTGACTGGGTCTATGCGGAAGAACTCGACGTACGCAGCAATTACTTCTGGTCGCCGAACGGCAAACAGATTGTTTTTCTACAAATGAATGAAACTCCGGTGCCTACGTATCCGATCGAGGATTTTATTCCCACGCATCCCATCATCGATTTTCAGAAGTATCCCAAGGCCGGGGACCCAAACCCTGGTGTTCGCCTGGGTGTGGTGAGCACGTCAGGAGGCAAGATTAAGTGGATCGAAGTTCCAAAGCAGAAAGCTTCCAGCGAAGAAACGCTGGCTCCCGGAATCGGGGGCGCCCAGGATATCTATATTCCCCGCATTGGATGGGTGCGCGATGGCCTGATCTATTTCCAGGTGCTGAATCGTGAACAGGACAAATTGAATTTATATTTCGCTGATGTCGAGTCAGGCAAAGCCAGGCTGGTTCTCAGCGAAGCCAGCGACAACTGGATTGACGTAAACGACGATTTTCATGTGCTGCAATCAGGCAATGAATTCCTGTGGGGGAGCTGGCGCGATGGTTACACCCATCTTTACCTCTATAAAACGAGTGCCTCGAATGCGCCAGCCACGCTGGAGCGTCAACTCACGCAGGGAAACTACGAAGTCCACGACTTAGTCGCGGTGAATGAATCTGAGCATATCGTCTACTTCACCGCCAATAAGGATGACGACCGGCAAACTCAGCTCTACTCGGTTCAGCTTGATGGCAGCGGGCTGAAACGCATTTCTAAAGAAGACGGCACCCATGCTCCGGAGTTTTCCAAAGATGCTACGCATTATGTAGACCTCTTCTCTGCCTTCATGGTGCCGCCTCGCATGTCTTTATGCGGCGCCGATGGGAGCTGCCAGGCTTTTTGGGAGTCGCACAGTCTGAAGGAATACAACCTTCTTGCGCCCAAACTTATTGATTTTCATGCCGATGACGGAACCGTACTGCATGGAACACTGCTGTTGCCACCGCATATCGAGGGCAAGGCCCCGTTATTGATGAATCCTTATGGAGGACCCCACGCACAGCGCGTGCGCAATAACTGGGGCGGCACGGACTTTCTCTTCGACCAGGTGCTGGCGCGCGATGGGATTGCAGTGTTGCGGGTTGACAATCGCGGCATGGGAAATCGCGGGCAAAAATTCGCCGCTGTCCTACGCCATAATTTCGGCGAGGTTGAACTCAACGACCAGCTTGGGGCCCTCGACCAGGCGCTGGCGCAGTTTCCGCAACTCGATGAATTGCGGCTGGGCTGGTGGGGATGGAGCTATGGCGGATACATGACCTTGTATGCGCTCACCCACTCCGACCGCTTCCGCGCCGGAGTGGCGGTGGCGCCGGTCACGGACTGGCACGATTACGATTCCATCTACACCGAACGATACATGGGCTTGCCGCAGCAGAACGAGGCGGCTTACAAGAAAAGCTCTCCTATATTTTCTGCCTCCCACCTGCACGGTAGCCTGCTGCTGGCGCACGGCACCGGCGACGACAATGTTCACATGCAGAACTCAATGCAGATGGCGCTGGCGCTCATTAACAACGGCAAACAGTTCGACATAGCACTCTATCCCCGCAAGACGCACAGCATCAGCGGCGCCGAGACGCGCCGGCACTTATTCAACAAGATCAAAGAGCATTTTGAAAGCAATTTGCTGAAGCCAGAGCTGCGAGCAGGCGCAGCTCAATAGCCTTACTCTTCTCTTAGAATTTCGGTTCCTCCCAAGTAGGAATCCGGCCTGGAGTCCAGGGTGCGCCTGCAGCTTCCATATCTTTTTCCAAGCCTGCCAAATCTACCTCGATCAGCTTGCGCAGCACTGCGAGCTGTTGCGATAGATGTTGAGAGGCGATCT
>QIAW01000272.1:0-412 GCA_003225655.1 Acidobacteriota bacterium | reverse complement strand
AATTGACGGTGGAGCAGGTTCGTTACGCGCCTGCAGAGCTTGATCGCCGACCAACAGACGTAACACGCTGTTATTGGCAGCTTCAACTTCGCGAGCACGGGGGGTCAGGGTGGCCGCCGCCATCGGAGTCTCAATCAACGCTCGCTTTATAGACTGGACGCGCACCTTAAGCTCATGGGCTGATGCGACCGCTCCATTTACGGAACGATACAGCGAGGCAAGGTTGCGCTGAAAACGGGCCAACGCAGCGCGGTCTTCAGTGCCGACAGGCAAGCCTTGAAGCGGGGTGACCGTGAATGAGAGTGGCGCCCCGATAGGAGTAATTGCGCCGCCTACCCGTGTCGCCATGGAGACCTTGTAGGTGCCGGGAACTACGAGAGGAGCTCCGTTGCCTTCTCCGAAGTCTTCATCT
>QIAW01000271.1 GCA_003225655.1 Acidobacteriota bacterium | reverse complement strand
AGATGTTGTAGTTTCCCAGGCCCGCGCCATCCCAAATAAACGCAACCTGTTTGCCGTCGGGGGAAAAAGCGGCGTGACTCTGCTCTCCCGAAAAGCTCGTGAGCGGGACGGCCTCCGCAGAAGGAGGAGTTTTGGAGAATGGTCGAAACAGGAGAAAAGCAATTGCAATCAGAGCGGCGACGCAAAGCACTGCCAGCGATGCCATCCAGAGGGCTGGCAATGGCCGGCCACGAGCCGGCATGGGACGAGAGACCCCCGGCGACAGAGCATCTTCCATGTGCCCCGCGCTTTCCCCAGTTGCGCTCTGACCATTGTTTTTTCCAATCACCATTCCATTGGGGAAAGCAACATCCGGTGAAAAGGCCTGGACTTCCTCGATGGCGCTCACGAAACGATAACCCCGCCGCGGGATCGTCTCGATGTAACGGTGGCCGGAATCTTCTTCGAATACTTTGATTCACTTCTTCGACAAAGGTGTCTGGCCACACCTTTTTGAGCAGCTCTTCTTTGTCAATGACGCGCCCGCCACTCTCAACCAGTGCGAGGAGCGTATCGAAGTTCTTGGGGGTGAGCGGCACAAGCAGGCCGTCGCGCAAAAGGACACGTTGGTCCATATCCAGTAGGAAAGGGCCGAACTTGTAAGACGACCTGACTGGATGCGCCATCAGCGGGCTCTTAAGAGCAGGAAAAACTCTGCCAAAACCCGGTCAAAACTTTGCCAAGAATCTTTCCACGGCCTGGCAAAGACTTGCTCGTGATTTTGGGCAATATTATCACCACTCTACGATGAAGCGTTTAACTAAATTTCCCTTCTTCAATTTCTTGCCAGTCGGCGGCTGGCGCCAGCCAGACAGATCTCTCTCCGGCCGGAGGACGCGTTGAAAGGTATTTTTGCTCCTCCGGCCATTTTTTACGCAGGTTTTTGTACTCAGCAAGACCGCGAACGCTGTTCGCTCGCAAAGGAATGGCATCGCCGCATGTTCTTAATGACGGCAATCCAGGCGATGCCACATGGACTTAACTGCTTTTCACCAACGGAGGGAAGGTTATGCAGAAAGAGTTTACTCGCAGAGGGACCGCCATCCCGGTGGCCCGTTTTCAATTTCTAACCATTCACCGATCTGACCTGACATGCTCTCGCCTGTTCCGGTTCAGCCTTGTGCTGTGTTTTCTGGCCTTCGTGGCCACCTCGATCAGTACCGCCCAGGAATACCGCGGTCAGATCACAGGTGTGGTAACCGACAGCGTTGGGGCGGTTGTGCCAGACGCGAAAGTAACCGCGACCAACACACGCACCGGCACCAGAACTGCGGCAGTCTCAGGCGGCACCGGAGATTACGCCCTGCTGTATCTGGAGCCTGGAAGTTATCAGTTGCTGGCGGAAGCCAAGGGATTCTCCAAGCTGGCACGAGAGGTGCAAGTACGCGTTGGCGACTCTTTAAAGGTGGATTTCAGTCTCAAGGTAGGAACCACTGAAGTAACGATCGAGGTTGACGCCAAAACGCCCTTGCTCGAAGCCGCAAATGCCGATGTGGCGCAAACCTTTGAAAACCAGGATATTGAGGCGCTGCCCTTGTCTGACGGCAATCCTTTCCTGCTGACCAGGTTGACCGCCGGCTCGGTCTTTACCGGTGATCCCAAGTTCACCCGAGAGTTCGACAATGGTGATGTCTCATCAGTTCGGGTCAATGGCGCTGAAGGCGGAAACTCATTCAGCTTGAATGGAATGCCCAATGTCGGGTTCCAGACCGGCGTACAGAACAGCGTGGTAGCTTACATTCCACCGGCGGACGCAGTCCAGGAATTCAAGATGACGACCTCCTGGTTTACCGCGAGCCAGGGCGCCAGCTCGAGCAGCAAGATCAATGTCAGCACGAAGAGCGGCACCAACGCCTTGCACGGCACCGCCTACGAATTTCTACAGAATGAATTTTTCGATGCGACAGCCTGGCGTATCAATCATCTGCCAGAATGCTCCAGCACGAATTTTCTTGCCTGCAAGAAGCGCCCAGTGACCCGCTCGAATCACTTCGGTGGCACCTTGGGCGGGCCGGTGGTAATTCCCAAGCTCTATCATGGGCGGGAGAAGACGTTTTTCTTTGTGCTGGGTGAGGGCACCATCGACCAATTCCCTGAACCGCGTACCGATACCGTGCCGACCATGGCAATGCGGAGCGGGGACCTCTCGGCCATCTGCACCGCAGGATTCAACGCCAGCGGCATATGCAATAATGCAAATCAACAGATGTACAACCCGTTCACAGCGGTCTCCACCGGCGGGGGCCATGTGAAGCGATCAGCGTTTCTCAATAATCAGATACCTGCCAACCTGCTGAATCCGATCACGCAGGCCTATCTGAACTACTATCCAGCGCCGAATATCGCCAACGCGCCTGTCGATGGCACTCCGAATCACTTCAGTGTCAATCCCCGCACCGATCATTTCTATTCATACCTGGCCCGCCTCGATCACGTTATCAGTACCAACCAGCGCCTTACCGCATCCTACGTTCAGAACTGGCGCGAGGAACTGCGGGGCAACTGGGCCGGCACAATCAACGGCATCGAACCGGTGGGGAACGACTTGCAGTTTATCAATCACGGTATCACGCTGAACGACACAGTAGGTCTCTCGCCGACTCTGATGCTCGATGTTCGACTCTCGTACAACCGGTTTGAGGATATTCGTATTGCTCCGAGCAAGGGCTTTGACCCGGCAACTCTTGGTTTCTCTCCCGGCGTCACCGCTTTATTTACGGGAGTGCCCTATCTGCCTCAATTCACAATCAATAACTTCGCCAGCTTGAGTGGTCAGAATCCTCAGGATGGCGCCAGCAACGTGTATGGCTTGGCGCCCACGCTTACTAAGATCCAGGGGCCTCACGTCCTCACCTTCGGCTACGAAGGCGTTATGTACCGCCTCAACTTTCTGTCTACCGGAAATGGCCAGGGTCAATACCAATTTAATGGCGACTTTGCCAGGGCAACCGACCAGGCGACCAACAATCAGTTCGGTATGGGCCTGGTGGACTTGCTGGTCGGGCAGCCGACCGGTGGCAGCATTGACCGGAACGCCTCGCGGGACAACCAGTCCTTCTACCACTCAGTTTTTGTCCAGGATGATTGGAAGCTAACGCCAAAACTTACCTTGAATCTCGGCCTGCGCTACGAGTATGAAGGAGCGCCAACGGAGCGCTTTGACCGAAATGTTCGCGGTTTCGATCTGACGACGCCCAACCCTGCGCAGGCAGCGGCACAAGCGGCGTTTGCAGCCTATCTGGCAGCGAATAATCTGCCCAATGGAGTTGTCGTCGTACCCGGAAAGCCCGCCATCACCGGTTTCAACGTGCTCGGCGGATATACCTGGGTCACTCCCAGCCACCGGAATTTCTGGGACCGCAATCCGTGGAACTTCCTGCCGCGGATTGGGCTCGCCTATTCGCTGGGCGCGAAGACCGTGATCAGGACCGGTTGGGGCATCTACAGCGAACCATTTGTTTCCCACAATGGTGGTGTCGCCGGCAATAACCAAACCGGTTTCAGTCAAAACACCGGAATCAACGCCTCCAACAATAACGGTCTGTCTTTCCTCGCCAACATAGGCAATCCATTCCCGCTGGGCGTGCTCTCGCCTACCGGTACAGCACTGGGCCTGAATCAGAGCGTGGGCAGCAGCGCCAGCTTCTTCCCGGTGAAGATCAAGACCGGACGATCGCAACACTGGACGCTGAACGTACAGCGGGAACTTCCGGGGCGCTGGACTCTGGATGTCGCCTACGTAGGCACTCACGCCTATGATCTGGACCGTGGCAGCAACATCGTGAACGCTATTCCGGCGAACTATTTTTCTACCAGCCTGATCCGCGACACGGTGTTGAACAACGAATTGACGACCACGATTCCCAATCCGTTCAAGGGACTGTTTCCAGGCAATACTACGGGCCTCAACACCTCGAATACCATTCAGGTGCAGCAGTTACTGCGGCCGTTCCCGCAGTTCAACACCATCAGCACCACCGTGTTTGATGGAACGAGCAATTTTCATGCCCTGGAAGTACGCGGCACCCATCGCTTCGCAAAAGGATATTCGCTGAATGCCGTTTATAC
>QIAW01000270.1:928-23229 GCA_003225655.1 Acidobacteriota bacterium | reverse complement strand
GCCGTTGGTACTGCCGTCGGCATTGATGTTTCTGCGGGTGAAGTCATTCGATGTCTGGATCTGTTGCGAGTCATCCACGTCAATGTAATTGGAGAGCAGCATGCGATAGGTGCCGCCGAACTTGTGCGTCCAGCGCCCGCGCGACCAGGTAACGCTGCCGTTGAAGTCGCTGTTGGTCTGGCGTTCGCGCTTGTGCAGCGAGGTGCCGTTATTGAGAGGGCTGACAATCCCCCCTAAATTCTGGGATGACGGGGTTGCCGGCGGCGCTCCCGGAATGACATTGAGCGCCTGAATGGATTGCGGAATTCCGAACACACCATAGTTGTAGTTGGGAATGACGTCGGCCAGGTTATCGGCCTCAATGCGGTTCACGCCCAGGCGCGCATCCAGCACCATGTTGCTGCTCAGCGGGATGGTATCGCCCAGGGCAACGTAGAAATTGTTATCGCGCTGCTGGTTGCCGACGAACTCCTTCTGGCTGTAATACGGCGAGTTCGGTCCCCAGGTGCGTGGAGTTACGATATTGCCCTTCTGAAAGCCATAGGTTGTATACAGGTTGTGCCTGCCCCAGTGATAATCGACGCGGGTGTTGATGTTATCGCGATTGAACTGCTGGTTTCCCCGGAAGAAAAAGTTGTTTTTATTGAAAACGTCATCGGGCGTGCGGTTGGGCAAAGGATAGGCGTTGAGAATCGCCGACCCGAACTGATCGATGCGGTTCGAGGGCAGCGTGCTGGGAAGCGCCTGGCGTACAAAAAAACTGCCCGATGGAGTGACCGGAGAAAAAGGATCAAAAAGTTGAATAGGCTGCGGCGCCGCTCCAACCAGCACAAACGTCTTGCTGAAGTCCCCGGCCCGCTCCGCCGCCGTGGGCACCGTCATCAGGTAGTCATAGGCGCGGTGGAAGCGCAGCCCTTCATAGCTGACAAAGAAGAACGATTTGTCTTTGATAATCTTGCCGCCCACGCTCCCGCCGAAGGTGTTCGATTTGAATGCGCCTCGTGGGATATTCTGGGCATTGTTGGAAAATGAGTTCGCGTTGAACGCTTCATTCCTGACGCGGTAGTGTCCCGAGCCGTGGTAGTCGTTGCCGCCGCTCTTGGTGGTGAAGATCACCACGCCCTGGGCGCGTCCGTATTCGGCGGAGTAGTTATTGGTAACCGTCTTTACCTCTTGCAGTGCGTCCTGGTTGGGCACACGCCGTCGAGCATGATGTCATTGGAAAACGCCGAACCCCCGTTGATGCCGACGGCTGAGGCTTGCCGCCGCCCGTCAATGCCGATGCCAAAGGATTGCGTATTCTGCGTGTCGCCAACGAGCCCGCGCGGCACCACGCCCGGCTGCAGCGCGGCATAGGAGAACGCGTTGTGCGTAATGTTGGGAATGGTGTCGATGGCCCGCTCGTTGACCGTGCTCTGCACCGTCGCGCTGGTGGTTTGGATCGAAGCCTGGTCGGCGGAAACCGTGACCGTTTGCACCGACGTTTTAACCTGCAACACGACGTCGAGCTTTACCGACTGCGCCGTCGCCAGCGACAGATTGATGGCGCTGTATTTGGCGAAACCCGAATCCGCCTTTTCCACGTTGACGTTGTACACACCGGGCTCAAGATACGGGACGGCGAAGTTGCCCGTGGCATCGGTGACCGCGGTCGTCGCTATATGCGTCTCCTGGTTGACGACGGAAACCGTCGCCCCCGGGACCGAAGCCCCCGAGTTGTCTGTCACTCTTCCTACGACGGAAGCTGACTTGATCTGGGCAAAGGCCGCTGCGTTGAGCAGCAGGCAAAAGGCCAGGACCGTTGCCATGGCCCTAAAAAGCCGGACTGGGCATGCTTCCCTGCTCCGTTGAAGGCGAACTGGAACATCTGCTCCAGGAACGGAATTTCCAAAAACCAGGTTTGCAAAAACCTGGGTCCCGAAACGGGAAGCTCCAAAAGCCTCGCTATCAAAACTTGGAATGTTGGTTTTTCTTGGCGTTGCAGATTGTACGGTTGACATGAATCTTCTCCTCCCACATTGAGCAGTATTTTTTCCGCACTGCGGCGGATTTTTTTGTTGTCTTGATTCAATTGTCGTGCGTGATTGCAGCAGAGTTTGCCAGGGAGACAACTGCTGTCGTTGATCTAAAGGGCTCTCGTTTAGCGTATCGTTCGCGCCCCCACGGCGCTCGTCTTCCGCTATAAGTCTTGCGCTCAATCGCTGAGACTTCTTTCTCAACCGCTTTTGTTTCCGGACCCGCTCAACCGCTTCTTGCGCGAACTCGCCCAATTGCAAAAGCGATAAATCACCCGCTTCCTGCTCCCGTGTTGCACTCACTTCGCGTGCGGCGCGAAACAACTACTCGGGCAGGTGGGCAAGTGTCCGATAACATTATGTTGAAAGCTCGCCGCTGTCAATAAAATTGAAATGCTCGTCCCATAATGTGGGATGTCTGGCGGAGGGGAAAAGCACTCAACCTGCAAAGCCTTCCTTTGTGGTTAAACCTGTCTCACGGGCGAACGGCTTCGAGTTCGCGTCCGAAAAGTTCGCGGAAGTAGGCGCGCTCTTTTTCGAGCGACCACAGCTCCAGCTCCGCGTCCGTTCGGCCCTCAGTACGCAGCACCAGGCGAACCTTGTCTCCCTTGATGCGCACCGAGACTCCGCTCACCACCGCTCGCCGGCTCTGGTTCAGGGCGCGCGCCAAACGCAGCAGAAAACTCGCCTTGGCGGCGCGGATACGGTCCGCGGGATGCAGCAGCTTCATGACCTTATCGGCTGCCGCGGGACGGGAGTTTCCCAGATAGCGTGCAATGGCCGCAATCAGCGTGCGCTCATAGGCGGTATAGCCGAAGATTTCACTGTGGGCGATGACATAGTGCGTGTGGCGGTGCCATCCGTAGCGGTTGAGGTAGATGCCGACTTCGTGCAGCATGGCCGCGGCCGAGAGCCACTCGGCGTACTCCGCGGGCAGGTTGTGCACCAGCCGCAGGCGGCGAAACAGATCGAGCGCCAGCTTGCGGACATGCTGGGAGTAGCCGAGGTCCACGCGGTAGTTTTTGCCAGCGGCCAGCAGCGCGTCCCAGCGGTCGGATTCAACCTGCTTGCGCGAGCGGGTGCGCTCGTCGTAATCGGCGGCCATCTGCGCCAGCAGGCCGTCACGCAATCCCAGCGGAGAGTAGCGGAAGCCTCGCAGATGGCACTTCTCCAGCAGCTCGGCGAAGACCACGGCGCCGGCTACGACAATCTCCGCGCGCCGCGGACCGATTCCCACCAGCGCCGTCCGCTGGGCAATCTTCATCTTGGCCAGCTTGGCGGCCATCTTCACCGCCTGGGCGCGAGGGACGTCCTTGGCCGACTCGCGCACACTCCGCTTGCCCGCGCCGCTCAGCACCGCCGCCAGCGCAGCCGCCGTTCCCGAAGTCGCGATCATCAGCCGCGGTTTGAAGCTGAGAACGCGCCGCGTGCTGCGGTGCATCTCTTTCTCAATAAAGCTGCGCAGCCGCCGCAGCTCCTTGGCCATCGGAGGGTCGTGCTTGAGAAATTCTTCCGTCAGCCGCACCGCGCCCAGCGGCAGGCTGATGGTGTAGAGGATGTGTCCGGCGGCAGAGACGGTGAGCTCGCAGCTCCCCCCGCCCAGGTCCACCATCAGCACCGGCGAGACCCCGAGCCGCATGTTCGAGAGCAGCCCCAGATGGATCAGCCGACCCTCTTCCAGTCCGCTGATGATCCGCGGAGCGGACCCAATCCATGAAAGCGCGTCCGTTGCGGGCATCACGCAGCGCGCTGGTGGCTACCACCCGCACCACCTGCGCCCCCATTTTCTGCGCCGCCTTATGGAAGCGCTGCAAAACCTCAACCGTGCGCGCCATGGCAGAAGGTGTCAGCATGCCGTTCTTGAAAACGGATTTACCCAAACGCGTGACCTCGCGATCCTCATGAATGGTCATCAAACGGTGGCGCACCAGACGCGCAATCTTGATGCGTACCGAGTTAGATCCGATATCGACGGCGACGAAGGTGGGCATGGAACGCTGATTTTACAGGATTTCGGGGCAAAGCCCGACAACCCGAAAACATCGCTTTGGTTTTTGACTTGGAGGTGGAACAAATTACTTAGAGGTAAAGCAGTTCAAAGGAAATATTTGGTAGCGCTACCGGGAATCGAACCCGGGTTTTGAGATTGAGAATCTCACGTCCTAACCCCTAGACGATAGCGCCACTTGGGGATAAAAAAATTATAGCAGCAATGCTGCCTGAGCCGTATAAAGCCCGATGGACAGTGAGCGACAAGAGAACGCAAGATCTTTCACAATGTGAAACTATGAGCCCTCTGAATCCGCTTCCCATTTTTGGACTTCAAGGCTTCCGCCGACGGTTCAGTAGCGCGGCGACTGGATTCCCGTCCGTGATGCCCCAAAGTAACTTGACCCCATCCCTCCGTGTTCCCACAATGGGTCTGATAGGCGGCGTGGCTTAATGGATACAAACATCATGAACTCCGAAAACGATGTGTGGAGCGGCGTATTCTCACGCATCAAAGAAGCCATGGGAAAGCGCACGGCCAGCGATGCGGTCCTCTATGTCCTCACCCACGACAAGATCCCCTACCTGCTGCCGATCAACCTGGTTGGCGCCAAAGACCTCGCTGCCGACCTTTCCAGCAAAGACAAGATCAAGTACGTAGGATTCATTCTCGTCACCTACCGCAAGCAGGGGCCTCCCGCCTGCGAGTTCCATCCTATTTACCCCAGCATGGCGTGGCCGCAGGCGATCGTGCAAGGCATCATCGAACGCGCGCTTGAGGCAACCGCGGGAAGCGACGATACGGAAGACGACACAAAAATTGAAGACAGCCGGCGCCGTCCTGTTCAGGGCTCCCATGCCGCTTTGCAATCACGGAATACGCAAACCCCTTTAGCGCTGTGAGCTCCGGCATTCCTGCGCACTCCACATTTTCCAAACTAATTTGAGCCTCGTAGCTGCGCCAAGGCCGGTCGTGAACCGTGAACAAAGCCCTGTAATGAACAACGCCCTGTTGTGAACGACAAGCGGAGAGAAGGAAAGTTAACGTTCGTCCTCGCCGGCCCAGAGATCGAGGCCCCATATGCTGGCGCCAGGCTCAACACACTCGACACCCACCTGTCCGTCGGTGTTGTCGGCGCGGCTCCCCACCCACGCGACGCGGTAGATGGCTTTTTCCTTGCCGCGCTGCACGGTAACTACATCCCCCGGCTTGACGGAGTTGCGGATGCCATTCAGCCGCGCCCCACGCGGGCTGACGTTCAATGTGCATGCCATCTCGGTTTTAGGACGCTTCTCCTGATCGAGGACGATGATCTTCACAGGAAGCGCCAACGGTGTACGCTGTTCGCGACGTTTGCCCATAGTTCGATCTTTACCGTATTGGGAATTTACAGGGAATCAGTGCGCGCGTTACACCGCGCTCAATGTAATAAAAAATTGCTGAAACCCACGGAGGAGGTAGGAAGGATGTTAATCCAAAAGACCCAAGGCTGCAAGCTGAAAAGCAGTTGCCAATCAGATTACCCGTAGTCTTCAGTGTCCCTGGGCCTCGAGGAACTTCTCCACTTCCAGGGCAGCCATGCAGCCGGTGCCGGCGGCGGTGATGGCCTGGCGGTAACGGCGGTCTTGCACGTCTCCGCAGGCATAGACACCCGGCACTTTGGTATGCACGTAATCACGGGTGAGCAGGTAGCCATCCCGATCCGTCTCCAGAGCGCCATTGAAGATCTTGGTGTTAGGAATGTGGCCAATTCCCAGGAACATGGCGCTGGTGGGGAAGACGTTGGGTTCTCCGCTTACCACGTTGCGCAGCTTCAGCGCGGTCACTTCTTTCTTGCTTATGTCCAGCACGTCTTCGACGACGGTGTTAGGCAGGAACGAGATCCTTTCGTGGCTACGGGCGCGGTCAAACATGATCTTGGAGGCGCGGAAAAGTTCGCTGCGATGAATGATCGTCACCTTGGTGGCGAAGCGGGTGAGGAACAAGGCCTCTTCCATAGCGGAGTCGCCGCCGCCAATCACCGTAACCTCTTTGCCGGAGAAGAAGAAGCCGTCGCAGGTAGCGCACGAGGTAACGCCGTATCCAATGAGGGCCTGTTCGTTGGGGAGGCCCAGCCAGCGGGCGCTGGCGCCGCTGGCGATGATGAGGCTGCGGGTCAGTATCACATCTTTGCCCAGGTTCACAGCAAAGGGAGGCTTCGTCAAGTCGACCGAGACGGCGTGTTTCAATTCAATCTCAGCGCCAAAGCGGATGGCCTGCTTCTTCATGTTTTCGATCAGCTCGGGCCCGTGGATGCCGTCGGGAAAGCCGGGAAAATTCTCCACCAGGGTGGTGAGTGAAAGCTGGCCGCCGGGTTCGTGTCCTTCGAGCACCAAAGGCTTCAGGTTGGCGCGGGCGGTGTAAATGGCGGCGGTGAGTCCGGCGCATCCCGAGCCGAGGATGACTGTGTTGCGAACAGAGTCAGACATAGTTATTGGATTCCAGATTTTCCTTAAAGTCTCAGAGTCACATTAAAAGCAGACGACGGAGCCGGTCAAGGCTGTTTGGCAGGGGCCGGCGGCGCAGATTTTGCGCTCTTTTCCTTGGGGGCTTCTTTTTCTTTCGCTGCCGGATTCTTTGCGTTTTCTCCTACCCCCAGGCGGCCCAGATCGCTGGGCACGATGGTACGCACATTCAGCGCCGTGCGGTAACGGCCCAGGATGGCCGAAGCCTGCTGGAAAAGCGGGTCGTAGGCATGCTGATCGGCGCCGGGGCAGCGCGCCAGCGCCACCGATGATTTGCCAAAGCGCTCGATACGCAACCGGTCAACCGGCGTATCGGACTTCAAGACCTGGGCGGGGCCGGCGCCGGCAGAAACTTTGTCTTCCATCGAGACCTGAATCACGTCTTTCATTTCGCGGGAGCGGAAAACCAGGGTCTCAACGATGCCGCCCGCATCCACGCTCATGGAGTACTGAACGCTTACGAACGGCGACTCGGGCGGGAATTCGCGCCGTATGCGCACCCAATTAGAGGGGCTGCTACCGCCATTCACCACTTCGGAGCCTCCCAGAACGGATCCCAGGCCCTGGGGCGGCTCGTTCATGGTAGTGCGTCCGCGGGAGATTTCAAAGTCGGGCGCAAAATGGGTTTTGACCGGCAGGCGGAGCAGCGCGGCACTCAACTCCTGCTTTTCTGCATCCGAAGGCGAGCACACGTTCAGGTAATTGACCTTGATCTGCGTATTTTTTCCGCCGCCGGTCTGTTGCGCGAATGCCGCCGCGCCCGCAGTCATGAGAAAAAGCCCGGCCGTGAGAAAGAATAGGATTTTGCCCAGCACGATGAAGATTGTATTAAAAGCGGTTGCCGGTTGCCAGCCACCAGCTACCAGTTGCCCGTTGGGCTTGCTTCAGGGCAGGCGGTCGGCTCTTAGCCGTTAGCTTTTAGCTCAAGAGACTAAAATTTCGCGGCCAATGAACGCGGCGAAACATCGATACAATCAATGCATGGCAAATTTGACTTTAGTTTATGGAATGAGGCTGCTGCCTGCCGATGAAGTGGTGGAGATGGGCGAAGCTCCTGTGAAACTCAAGAATGGACGCGAGGCCCATGTAACCATGCACGTGCTGGAGGGCAGCAAGGAAGAGATTGAAAAGCAATTGCAGACGAGCCTGGAGGCGTTTTTCGACTTCTATCCGGAAATCTGAAGAATTAAGTCATTGAGTCATCGGATCATTAGGTCATTTAGATCATTACTGAATTCTTCAATGACCCGATGATTCAATGACCCAATGATTCAATCTTTTCTCTCTCTCCAGCCCAGACTGACAGAGGCTCCTGAGCCTTCGCCCACCTTGCCGGTGTAGGGTCCTTGCGCCTCTTCCCGATCGAGGCCCGCAAGTTCCCGCTTGCGGTTCTGGATTTCACGCAGATCGCGCAGAATCTGGGCTTCCTGTTCAACGTACTCTTCTTCGTTGATCTCGCCGCTATCCAGCCGCACCTGTAATTCAAGCAGGCGCTCTTTGATGGGCGCATCGTCGGTGTACTGCTCCTCGGCCACGCGGGCCAAAGTGCGGAAGACAAATTTCATGCCGTCAATGGGCATGAGCAGGAGATCGTCAATGAGAAACATAAGTTCGATTTATGAAACACTATTTACGAAATTGAGTAATTGTAAAATCGGATAATTGTGTAATTGAGTAAATTTGAAATCATCTGAATAGTCACAATTGCCAAATTATACAATTACCCGATTACTCAATTCTTCAATGCCCTGATGACTCAATCACTCAATTACGACGAGGTGCCTCGCTCCAGTTTGAGCCGTATGTTGACGAAGTTATATGGCGGCCAAGGGCCGGTGTATTTAAAATTCAGCCGGTCGCCGAATTTCTTGGCGATCTTATTTACGGCGGCATCGAAATCGGTTTCGCGTTCGCGTTGAATCAGGAAGGCCGCGTTCATAATCATCCTGTCGCCGATCGGCTTGTTGTCGCGCGAGGCGACGCAGACCGAGCGCAATCCGTCATAAATTTCACGGACAAACTCGGCCGACCGCTCGACCATGGCTTTATCAATCATGCGCCCGAGCTGCATGCGGGCAAAATAGGTGGACTGCAAGTGCTTCTTGGTCAGCTCCTGGTGGAAGCGGTGGATTTCTTCGTCATCGCGCTTGAGCTCTTCGATGATACGGTCACGGTCCCATGTGACCTTCAGTCCGAACTCCACCTTGCCTGCCATCTGCTCCAATACATCTTTCAACGATGCATAGATGCTCTTGAGCACCTCGCGGATATCATCGTCGGTGCGAAAGACCGTGCCGAAGCTCATGGGAATAATGGTGTGCGTCTTCATGACCAGTTCGATGACATGCTCGTGGGCCAAGGCATTTTCGCGGGTGGGGTCAAAGATGAAGACATTGGTCTTGCTGATCACCGCGGCAATATCCCCGTGATGCACGGTGTAAACCTGCTCGCCAAAGCCGCCAATGCCAGTGCGGCCGATGCCGATAGGCTCTTTGGGTGCGCTATGAATCACGCCGTAAACGTAACGGAAGCCAGTTTACGCCGGGGCTCCAACAGTTCAATGCTGTGGACATCAGACTCTATGGCCTTTTCCACGGGCGGGGCAGGCATCTGGGCCCAGGGTTGGACCGCGGGCGCTACAGCTACAGCTTTCCCCGCGCCATCACTTCGGCCTGAGGAGTTCGGGATCCTGGCCGCTGAAGCCGAGGTCCTGCCAGAGGTCTTTCCACGCACGGCGGAGCGGGCTTTGTTTCCGGATTTGCTGCTCGTGAGCTTTGCCATGTTGGTGGTCCTTTAACAACGTCGCAATGGTCGATAAAAACTCTTCGATATCAATCGGCTTAAAGAGCACGGCAATTCCTTCGCGGTCGGCCCGGTCCACGGCCTCTTTGGAAGCATACCCGGTGAGCAGCACGCAGGGAATATCGGGCTTGCTCTCGCGCGCGGCGTCAAACACTTCGAATCCGGTGCGCTTTTCCTCCAGGGAAAGATCGCACAACAGCAGGTCGAAGTTGTGGCGGTGCACTTCATTGACCGCCTGTTTGCAGGTTTCAACCGCGGTGGCGGCGTAGCCCTGCTGTTCCAAAATCATCCTGTAGGTGAACAGGACCGAGGCCTCGTCATCCACAACCAGGATCAACGGTTTATTGTTCATAACGGACACTTGCTTCTCAACCCGATGGCCACACCAGGATTTCGGGTTGCCATCCTCACTATCTCAACCGCACAACTCCCTATCGAACTACGGGAAGATCAATCTTAAAGACTGTTCCCCGGCCCAACCGGCTCTTTACGCGCATCTTGCCGCTGTGGTTCTCGATAATCCCTTTCACGATCCACAATCCCAGGCCGGTCCCCTTTTCGCCCTTGGTGGAAACGAAGGGCTCAAAGACAGTCTTGATGATTTCGGGAGGAATTCCCGTGCCGGTATCGGCGATGGTAAGCCGCACCCAGCCGTGGACGCCATCGGGCGCAGGCAGATGGCGCGTGCGGATCTTCAGCATCGGGGGCCGCTCTGCAGTGCCGTTTCCTTCCAGGGAAGAAATCATGCTGTCGCGGGCATTGATCACCAGGTTCGAGACTACCTGCCGGAACTGATCGGGAGAGCCGACGATGGGCGGCAGCTTGGGCTGGTCTCTTTCAACCCGGATCCCGGCACGCTCCAACTGGCGCGAGAAGAGCACCAGGGTATCTTCGATCACGGTATTCACATCAATCGTTCCTACCTGCTCGGAGTGGCGATAGAGTCCCAGCATCTGGCGGACGATGCGCGCCACGCGGTCAGTTTCATTCTTGAGGATCTCATAAATAGGCTGCGCGTCCGGCCTCATGACACCCTGCAGCAAGAAGATGGCATTCTTAATCGCTTCCATGGGATTGTTGACCTCATGGGCGATGGTGCCCGCCAGCCGGCCGGTGGCGGCGAATTTTTCCATCTCGATCATGCGCCGTTCCATCTTGAGCTGTTCCAGCTTGCGAAAAGCGGAAAGGTCACGCAGCACGGTAATGGTGTAAGAAACCTGCCCGCGCTTGTCATAAATTTTCCCCGAGCGGGTATCGAAATCAACCTCGCTCTTGTTCTCCAGCGAGTAAAGGCGCAAGCTGCCATCCTGGCGAGCGGAAAACGAGAAGGTGAAGGCCTGTAAGTAAGCATCGAGCTTCACTTGATTGTTCACGATACGGGGATCTACCGTGTCGAGGCGAAAGGGGCCGGAGGTAGCTTCGTGGATGCGGCCAAACAACTCCTGGGCCAGGGAATCGAGCAGCACTACACGGGCCGAGCCATCGGCCACGATAATGGGATCGCCGACGTTCTCAATGACCATGTGCATCAGGTCGCGGTCCTGGCGCACGACCTCCTGCGCGTCGCGCAGGCGCTCCATGCTGGCGCGGAATTCCTGGTCGGCTCGCCGCAAATCGGTCACGTCGCGCATCACGGTCACCAGTCCGCTGCGCATGCCATCACGGCTGAAGCTGGGCGCGGTGACCGCTTCAAACAGCACTTCTTCGCCCTCGTGGATATCCACCAGCGTCAGGTCGCGCGAGGCATCTGAACTGCCGGAGACGGCCATGGAAGAAAGCGCGGCGGAAAACAAAAGATTGTTGAGCTCGACGGCGCGAGCGGCGCCCTCCGTGACTTCCTTTTCCGGCAGCTTGAAGAACCGCTCGGCGGCGCGGTTTTGGGCAATGACCCGGTGCTGGGCATCGGTCAGGATGACTGGATCGGCCATGCTCTGCATCAGGGTCTGCATTTGCGCGATCGTGACGTCGCTGTCGCGCATGCGATTGTAGTAGTGGTCGACTTTGAACAGACGGGAGAGATATCCGTTGGCCACCTCGATGAGCGATCTCGCATCCGTCATCTGGCGGTCGGTGGGATGGGGCGGCATTTCCGCAATTACGGCGCCGCAGTAGGCGCGCATCTCGCAACTGCGGCATACCTGTTCGGAGATATCCAGTGCGCCCGGCTTAAGAAAGTTTTGCACCGCCAGGCAGGAGCGGGTTCCACGCTCGGCCTCCCAGCACGCATTGCGGTTCATGAAGAGGAGAGGATGGCAGTAGATGGAGCGTCCACTGACGCCGGCTTTGGGAATCACGGCTGGCTTCAGAGAACGCAGGACTCCAACGATGGGGTTCTCGCCTTGCCACAAGGCGGTGGTGAACTTCTGTTGATAGCTTGGGCTGCAGTTGATGGCTGCGACGGGATGAATTTCGCCAGTCTCGAGGTCGAGGGAAACCACCAGAGCGCGCGTGAACCCCAGCGCCACAATTTCTTCCATGAGGATGGGATAGATTTCATCGGAGCGCTCTGCCGAGAGCAGCCGGAAAGCCGCCCGGCCCCTTTCAGGAATCAGGCGGCGTTCAGCTTGGGGCACGAGTTGCGGAGCTTGAGCGCGCATTTCCGGAGTTGCCATGCTTCGGGACCCTTTGGACACAATGAGTCAACTTATCTACGGGCGGTCCGGCGGCGCGTAGTGGTCTCGATTACCTCTGGGGCAGCGGTTTCTCCCGACAGTTGTGGACGGGATACCAACCCGACCAGGCCGACTGCGTCTGCATATTTCAAATAGGTATCGATGGAAGCCACGACAACGCGTGCTTCTACCGTGATCAGGTCAATACCGACCAGGGAGATGCGCACCCATGCGTCGATGACAATACCTTTGTCCAGTACGCGATCCAATACATCGATAAGACTGGAACCGCTGGATACACGTTCAACTGCCATGTTTGCCTCCAGTACTCAGGAATTCCCGGTACTTTATAACGTTACTTCTCCCTTTTTGCGTGTGGCTTGTGAAGCCTTTCGCCAGCCACGCCTTCCAGGTCTGTGCAACCAAATTTTCTCCAACCCTCAATATCTTAAATCTTAGCGCTTCCTCTTTGCCTTGGTGGTCTTGCGGGCCAATGCCGACCGCCTGGCTTGCGCCACCCGGTGCACCGTTCCCGGATGCAATCCCATATGTGAATCCACCGGCTGGGTCAGGTTGGGGTCGTGCTTCCACCAGTTCAATCCGATCTTTTCAGCCTTGTCCACCGAGCAAATCAGAAGACGAATGTCGCCCGCGATGACCAGACCTTTGTCTAGAATGCGGTCGAGGATATCAATCAGATTCGTTGTTGTGCCGGAAACACTAGGGACGCGTTCCATAGATATAGTTATATACGGAAACCATTCGTATTATTTCTAAGCGAAATACCGCACACCGAGTGGTGGGGGATGATGAACCCTTTCGGTTGCGTCTCCTGCCAGCCCCACAAAACCCAAAAGCAGCTTAAAGCGATTCTGCAAGCCTGTGCAAGTCTTGCGTTAAATGAATCCTACTCGCCGCTATTCATCGTGTCAACGCAAGCCGCACCCCTTTTGCAAATTATTTTCGGCCTGCACAAAGAATGAAAGTAATCGGTATTAAGGCGTAAGGTTAGGTAAAGATCAAATGATTGCTATTGCCCCGCCGCAGTTTGATTCCAGCAGCTCTGCAGGGGTTGTATCACGGATCAGGCGAAAATTAACCCTTTTAGTTGGCAGTACATTCCGCAAACCGGGAATGTTCCAATTTGGCAAATGGCGCAATTTGGCGCGCCGTAACTAATGAGTATCGTCCGTGGTTTTTCCCAGGGGACCCAGCTCCAGGTTCAGGTCTTCGGGCTTCAGGCCAAAGCCGGCCGCCATTTCATTGATTTTTGTTTCCAGCTTCATCAGGGCCTGTCCCATGGCTTCCACCTTTTCGTCGGATAGGCTGCCGCCTTCCATCCTGCGGATAGCCTGGCGCTCCAGCAGCCGGCGCAGCAGTTCGATCAGGCCCAGCACCAGCTTGGCCAGCCCCTGCTCAATAGTTTCGGCATTGCAATCAATCCGCTGCAGGGCGCCTTGAGATGCGGCCTCGAGCTGGCGGGTTAGATCCCTGATTTCTGTCTCAATTTCGGCGGGAGATTTGTGCGATTGGGTCATTCCAGGAACTCGCTGCAGGGCCACGGCCCGCTGAGGATGATCTTGATAGAATCCGGTGCTGCTAATGATTGTATTTGATGGCGAAAATCTTTTTCCGCAACGCGGGGAAGCAGGGCATAGCAGCGCAGCATGTCTGGCCGGTTTCCGGCACGAATCCGCCACGCTGACGCCAAGTGCTGAATTCGTCCATGCGCCTGCTCAGCGGCGGCCGCCAGACCCTCCATAGCGTTGCGGCGCTCCTCGAGATAACGCCGGCCCGAAGCCGGCGCTTGCTGTGGGACATTACGCGCGATCGAGATATGGAGTTCCATCTGGATGCAGTCACGCAGACGCTCGAGTGCGGCTGAGTATTGCTCGCCATGTTTCCGCAAAAACGCACGCAAGTCTTCTTCACCGTTCAGCAGGGTAGGAAAACGAATGGGGATTACCGCCGCCTGCCGAAAGATGCTGCTCACAACATTGTGGAATGCCAGAGCGTCTGCGCGAGAAATTGAGGGAAGGCTTTCAATCTGGGAGTAAAAGCAGCGCAGGGGACCTTCGCTCACGCTTTCGATGGCGGTGTTGCCCACTCCGTCCGCCGGCGACTGGCCGGAGAACGCGGTGCCGGTAATGCAGTAGGGAAGCAGCAGAGGTGTTCCCTTCCCTAACCCTGTTTTCTGATATGAAATATCGTTCTAAGAGGAAGTGAGAACTTCGCCCCGCCAAAAAGTTTGCTTTCCTCGATAGCATCCGCTTCTCGAACCTCGCGGACATGGCCGCCTTTCACATCTTTGCGAGACTCGTGAATTTCCACGAGCTGCAGGGCAGGATACACAAGCCACACAGCCTGGCTGCCGGCAGAAAGATACTGGTGGACTTTCTTGACGGTATCCTGGGCTAGATTGCCTGAAGAGATAACTTCGACTGCCAGCGCCGGTGCACCCTCAACCGGAGTACGATCCAGATCTATTCTCTTAAGATGTTCGGTGGTAACAAAGGCTACATCTGGATTTCTGACGGTCTTAGGAGCTAGACGGAAATCCATCTCTTCTATCACGAAACCGAGATGATGGGATTCCACAAACTCCCTCAATCGTAGGGTGCCCTCATCAAGTTCATACCTGATTCCCTCTTCCTCGGGCAGCAGCTCAAATTCTTCAAAAGTCAACACAGGGACAGATGCCGGCAATTTCTTGCCCTCTCGGTGGGCCTTGATCTCTGCCACGCCCTGCATCACTTCGCTTAGGACATCGCGTCTAGTAGCCATGCCCCCCCTGTTTATTGGCCGCATCATATCACTGAGAATATATTAGCTATTCCTTTTCAACGTGTTTCAGCGCCGTTTCCACCGAGGTCAGGACCGCGCTCAATCCCAGATAAATAAGGTCCACGCCAGCGAGTGAAATCACCATGCTTCCCTGAATGACAACCCCGGCATTGAGCACATGATCGAGGATATCGAGCAGTGAAATGTCGGATTCGCTATCGGCGCCAGCCAGCGTGATTACGTTTTGGTTTTTCATCTTTGAAAAATTACCGCTCTTACACCTTCACAAACGAGTACGGCGGCCACGGACCGGTGAATTCAATACGCCGCTGATTCTGCCAGAGGCGGGAAAAGCGCTCAATGATGGCATTGAACTGTTCCTGCCGGTGCCGCGGCAACAGGATGGAAACCTGCCATTCCAGACCCGCCTGCCCGCCGCTCACCTTGCCGCCAGGGGCGGTTTCCAGTGCAATCTGCTCAAGCGCCGCGGCCAGTTTTTGTACCTCAGCCGAGGGAGTGCGTGGCCGCTTGCGCTGCTCCACCTGGTGGCGCAGGGCCACTGCTTTGCGGCGCAGATAGTCTGAGCCGGAGCTGGCTGCGGCCACCACAGGCTGGGGCTGCTGCTCCATGAAGACTTTGATGCCCCATTCGTCGGCATCGGCGACGTGCAGCAAAGATTTGAGCAGGGCGCGCTTGCGGGCAGAAATATTGTGCGTCAGGCTTTCTTCGGTGTGAAAGACGGTCCCAAAGCGCGCGGGGAGCACAGCGCCACGTTGCACCAGCTCGCTCACGACTCGCTGATGGCGTACGCCGGTGGTCGCCAGCCAATCGAGATCTTCCATGTTTGAGGAGATTTGCTCAGCGAAGACGGAGCGGCTTACCCGGCTGATCCAGCAGGTGAATCCGGCGCAGAGCAGCGGTTCAACCGTCGCGGCGCCATCCACCCCTTCCTGTTGCAGGGGGGCGAGGTTACGATGCTGCAGGGTAATCCCATACAGATAAAGCGAGATGTCGGACGTGTCCCGGCTGCTGAAATCCTCCGCAGATCTTATTCCGGTCTTGGCTAAGATTTTTCTGCTGCGGCTCTTCGCCGGGATTTTGCCTTTGCGCTTTTTGCTTTTTGCAGTTGCCATAGTTCGCGAGTGAATGATTGTAACCCGCCAGGCCCGGCTACTTCTTCGGGAAAATTTCGTACCAGCCAGAGTGACTGGCCAGGCTCAAGCCGCTCTTCCAGTCTATGCAACGTCGCCAGTTGCCATGCGCGTGCCCGCTGACAACGGTTACACCCTTTGATATCGCGTTCGAACAAAATACGATTCACAAATACGGGCGAAGTGGCAGCGCCCAGATCTTTTAGAGCGGCGAGAAGGCGGCCGGTTTCCCGGTCGGGAAGTGGTTCCGCCAGCATGACTGGTATGAGCAAAGTCTGGCTGCTCTCGCGCAGCATGCGTGACAGCTCGCGCACGCGTTGTCCCATGCTGGCGATTTCGACGGCGGCATCCTGTGCTAGAGGAAGGCTGCGATGCTGGGCCAGGGCCTTCAGCAGGAGCCGCGACCAGAGCAACAATCTGTCAGGCATGCGCAGCAGTTCCAGCGCATGGCCGGTAGGCGCCATATCAATGATGACGATGGAAGCACGCTTCTTTCCGGAAGCTTCCAGCAGGTCGAGGATGCGGAAGATAGCCAGAATTTCATCCACCCCGGGCGGCACAATGTCGAGCAGCGAGGAAAAGAGCCGACGGTCGAAGCTCAGATCGACGTGGATTCCGCTGTGCTCGCCGCTCAGCGCGCTCTCGACCATGCCCTTCATGCGCTCGCTCCAGCGCTGGAATTCAGCGACGGAGTCGAATTCAGCCGCGCGCAGTCCACGATCGCCATGCACGGGTGCTACCTCATCCCCGATTTTCTGCCGAAAGACGTCATCCAGAGATGGCGCAGGGTCAGTGGAGCAGATAGTCACAAGTTTTTGCGGCTTGGCGTGTCGCTGGACAAATGCCAAAGCCGCGGAAATGGTGGTTTTGCCAACACCTCCTTTGCCCAGAGTGAGCGCAAGAGGCACATCGAGAAGCGGCCAGGCGGCGCGGCGCAGGCGCTGTTCGATGCCGTGGTCTCGCGGCGTCCGCCTTGGCGGCGAAAACTTTTTTCCGGCAAACACGTGCGCGCCATAGGCGCCCAGCTCTTTGCCGCCCAGAATGGGAGCGCCGGCATCTGCTCCGCGAAAAATCTTGGTTTTGGGGAAGTGCTTTTCTAAGAATGCTTTGGCTTTACCCGTGGCCACGCTCTTACGCATACATCGGCTACAGGTTTGAGCACGACCGCGTGAACTCTCGTGTGCCACCATGCGGTTTAGTACAATTTGCGAAATTTCCAGACCGCCGCGGGCCAGGGTGTCTGCCGCGCGAAGAGATTCCTGCAACGCGAAATTCTCAGGAGTAGCCACCAGCACCAGCTCCGATTGGCCGGAGCGCAGCGCCCCTTCCACCCTTTCCACCATGGCGCGCCATTGCTGCAGAAAGGCGTGCGAAATTTGCGTCTTGCCCCCGAAGCTCGCGGCAAGTACGGCATCACGGCTGCCGGCCAGATCGAGGAAATCCAGAAAGTGAAGAAAGTGCGCGGGCATTTCGAAGAGGCGCAAAGTGTGGCCGAGGGGTGCGGTATCAATCACCAGCCGATCATATTTTTGCGATTGCAGAAGATCGTGGATGGCAATCAGCGCGGCCATCTCTGCCATGCCGGGCAGGTTGGTGGAAAGCAAGGGCTCGATTTCCTTGCGGGAGAAAAAGCTGCCACTCTCCAGCAGAGAAAAAATTTCCTCGCGGTGCCGCCCCAGGAATTTTTCGAACAGTTTTTCGGCGTTGATTTGCCAGGCAAAAAGTTTGCCTTTGTGAGTGGGAATGCGCCGGGGAGAATCGGGGAAGCGAAGCTCAAAGATGTCAGCCAGCGAATGCGCCGGATCGGTGGAAATGAGCAGCACCGATTGGCGAGGATACGACAGCGCGCTGTGCACGGCAAAGGCCGAGGAAACCGTGGTTTTGCCTACGCCTCCTTTGCCGAGGAAGAAAGAAAGATGCACGATGTAATTCTAGCCTCTAGCTGCTAGCTACTAGCTGTTTCAAATGTTGGATACTGCAAGCAGCTTCTACACCGAGCTAGAAGCTAGTTGCTGGTAGCTTTCCTTACCCGCCGTATAATCTATCGGATATAGTGCCGTAGTTATGAACGTTTCTCTGCGCTACCTTCGGCGGAAGCTTGCGGATGCGGGTCTCATGCCCCGGAGCCGCCTGGCGTATTTTGCGCTGCTGATGTTGAGCATTGAACTGCTCCTCATTCTGTTTCGCGGGCTGTTCCTGCTCTTTACGCGCGCCGGCTCCGAAATAGGCAGTGCGGCGAATGCCCCCGCTCCGCTGGGCGGCTGGATAACCTTTCTGACCTTCGTGAACGGCATCCTGTTCGCTGCTCTTGCCCTCCGTTGGATGCGAAGCACGCTGATGTGGCGGCTGCGCAATCGGCTGATCGTGACCTATCTGTTTATCGGTGTTATTCCCGTGGGATTGATTGCAGCTATTGTGCTGTTGAGCGGTTATTTGATTGCCGCCCAATTTGCCATCTTTATGGCTTCGTATGATATCCACGTTGAGGTCGATAACCTGCAGCAGGCCAATGCCGAAATATCCGGACGTTTGGCCGATGCCGCCCGGCGCGGCGTGCCCTTGTCGCAACCCGGCATCCTGCAAGAGAATCTGGCTGCTCTTTCCAGGGATTTCCCCCGATTACAGGTCACCGCGACTTTCAAAGGCAAGAGTGAAACCTTTGGCACGAGAACCAAGATGGCTCCGTCCAAACCACCTGGCTGGATCACCAGCCAGTATGGCGGCCTGGTGGCTGACGCCGATCGCAGTTTGCACCTGCGAACTGTAACTCTGACTTCGGTGGGCAACGATGTTCTTGCGGTCGAGGCAGAAGTCCCCGTGGATGCCCCGGAACTGTCACGCATCAGCAAAAACCTGGGGGAGATCAGCCTTGGCGACAACCAGTTGCAAGTCACCGAAAATGGCGAGAACCAAGAATTCACGCTGAAAGAAAAAAAAGGAGCGACGAACGAAGAAAACTCGAAACGAGCCGCGACCAGGGCGCGGGGTGGCAGCGTACCTGCGGCAATTAATTTTCTGGACCTCGAATTTCCATTTGGCGGGCTGTTGGGCATCCTGGATTGGCAGACGGGGAAAAAAGACTCACTCTTCATGATGGTACGTACCCGCATGTCAGTTCTTTATCAGCGGCTGTTCCTCTCCTACAGCGAACAAGCTGCGCTGATCAAGACTGCGCTGTTCGGAATTGGAATTTTCTTCGCCCTGATTGAACTCGTGGCTCTGATCATCGGCCTGCGCCTCACGCGCACCATCACCCGGTCGGTGGCTGCCCTATACCGGGGCACGGAGTGCGTGAACCGCGGCGACTTCCGCCATCGCATTGAGGTCAAAACCCGCGACCAGTTGGCCGCGCTTGAGACCTCGTTCAATTCCATGACCACGTCGCTGGAAGCCCTGATTGCCGAGCAAAAGGAAAAGCAGCGCCTGGAAAGCGAGCTGGCCATTGCCCAGGAGGTGCAGGGACAATTGTTTCCCAGGCTGGAGCGGCAAATGGCTTCGCTCGAAGTACATGGGGTTTGCCGTCCGGCGCGCACCGTGAGCGGAGACTATTATGACTTCCTGCCACTGGGCGCTGAGCGCATGGGAATCGCCGTCGGCGATATCAGCGGGAAGGGCATTTCTGCCGCATTGCTGATGGCCACAGTCCATTCCGCGGTCAGGGTGTACGAGTTCGGCGGCCTCTCTGACCGCGCTACGCTGCCGCCAGCCGCCGCGCTGGCTGCGGCGCGGTCCAAAGGAGGAGTAGCCACGGTTGAGCTTCCAAGCGTGGGCAATGGCAATGTCTCCCACTCGCCCCGCGAGGTGTTGTGGCTGCTGAACCGGCACCTGTTTCACAGCACGCCGCCTGAAAAGTACGCCACCCTGTTCCTCGGCATCTTCGACGGCAGCAGCCGGCGGCTGACCTACAGCAACGCTGGCCATCTCCCCCCCATGATCCTGGGCAAGAGTGGAGACGTTCGCCGGCTCGACGTGGGCGGAACAGTGATCGGGCTGCTGGACAATATTTCTTATGAAGAAAAGTCCGTGGAGCTGCATTCTCAGGACCTGTTTGTGGCCTACAGCGACGGCATTACCGAACCGGAAAACGAGTATGGAGAGTTTGGCGAAGCGCGTCTGCTCGAGATACTGCGGGCAAATCAGCATCTACCGCTGGCGCGGCTCTCAGAGATAATTACAGCGGCGGTGCTGGATTGGATGAGCGGGGCGGAACAACCTGATGATGTGACCCTGGTACTGGCTCGTGCACACTAGGGTGGGCTATGGATTCCTGCAAAAGTTATGTTCGATTGTGCCGCTTTGCGGCACACGGTGGGAGCCTCGGCCTTTAGGCCGGGATAACAAATCAGGAGCCAAGGTCCACTAACCCTATTTTGCCCGCGGAGCCCTTCAACAAAAGACAATTGGTGTAGGATAAATTCATGCAAAAAGTCTGCTTCTGGCTGCTTGTGTTTGCATTGTGTCCATTGGTCCTGGCCCAAACCCAAAATCAAAATAAAGACAAGAACAGCAAAGACAAGAGCAAAACCCAGAGCACTGCTGCAACGCCGGCGCCGGCCACGGCTCCATCTTCAGCGACTTCTCTCATTCCCGAAGAACAGCGCCGCCTCGAAGAGGCGGGGACGATATTGAAAGAGGTATTGAATATCCCCGACTATATTCCGCAGTCGCTTCTGAACAAGGCGGAGTGCGTGCTGGTTTTTCCCTCGGTCAAAAAATTCGCTATTGGCATTGGCGGCAGCTCCGGTCATGGCGCCTTAAGCTGCCGCACGGGAGAAAAATTTAAGGGCCCCTGGAGCCCGCCCGCTGTGTATTCGCTCAAAGCCGGCAGCATTGGATTGCAGGTAGGCGGGCAATCAACAGATTTTGTGTTGCTGATCATGAACCCGCGGGGGGTTGATTCCGTGCTGCGCAGCAAGATCAAGCTGGGCAGCGATGCCGCCATCGCGGCAGGTCCACGGGGAAGGCTGGCTTCGGCCTCCAGCGACGCCTCCATGCATGCTGAGATTCTGGCCTATCCGCGCTCCTGGGGTTTCTTTGCCGGGGTTTCGCTGGAGGGCGCAACCCTGCGCCAGGATACCGGCGCCAATCTCAAGATCTATGGGCGCAAGGTGAGCGCCAGTGACATCGTGCGCCAGCAGACGGTCAGCGTGACGCTGGCGGGAGATTTAATGGTTTCCACGCTGAATAAACTCTCACCCAGTAACTTGGCCGACCCTACGCCGCGATAGTTAGGACGGGAAAGCATTCTGATGTTATCTCCCTATAAACAGCGGGAATACTTCCTAACATGGGACAAAATCAAGGATTTTGCATGTTTTATTGTGGACAAAAGCCAAATCCGCAATAGAATTCACTCCGTATAAGTTGCAAAGGGCATTCCAGCCCTGCAACTCCCTATAAGGACGTAAAAAAAGCCGTATGCCTGTAAACCCCAGCGCGGTACTGGTGTTGGTGTGCCCTCAGTGCGGTAAAAAATATAAGGGCGATGCCAACCGGCCGGACGCACGCTATGAGTGTCCGGTAGACCAATCCACCCTGATTCGTCTTGATATGCAGGCGATAGCGGCCGTGCGTCAGGCGCGACAGCCGGGAGCCGCCGCGGCAAAACCTCAACTCGAAGCTGAGGCGGGCATCAACCCCGACCCTAATGGAGCCAGTTCTGAAGACGATACACCCACGCAGTCTTATGCAAAGCCCATCTCTGATCCCAATGTGACCCGCTCCTCTGCCGCCAGAGCGGGCGCAGAGGCTACGGTGCTGGAACCACAAAGGTGAGGCAAGAGCTCACCATGGCTTACGGGCAGACAACCACGGAGGCATCCACAGACACGCCCACAAAAGATTTCTCCAGCATGGCGATTCCGGAACAAAAACTGCAGACGCAGCTCAAAACGCCAGCATCGGCAACCCCTTCCCCAACTGCCTCTATGGTTCTTTCGACCATTCCCATGAGCAGCACGGAAATATCGGGCGGCTTTGAGCAAAGACGCTCGGTGGTGGCGGCCCTGGAACGCATGGGCGGCACCGATCCGGAAACCGGCCGGCTCATTCCGGTTTACAAGTACGAGATGAAAGGCAAGCTCGGCCAGGGAGGCATGGGAGAGGTCCACAAAGTCCTCGATCGCGACCTGCGCCGCGAGGTGGCCATGAAGATGCTGCGCCCGCGCGGCAGCAGCACGGTAGGCGAAGATGAGATGTTGCGCTTTATCAAAGAAGCGCAGGCCACCGGACGCCTCGAGCATCCCAACATTGTTCCGGTGCACTATCTCGGACTTGACGCCGAAGGCCGCATCTACTTCACACTCAAGTACGTCAAGGGCGTCTCTCTTAAAGAAGTGATCCGCGGACGCCGCGATAACCGGCAGCTTGAAGATGGGCGCAAGTTCCGCGAGGTGTGGAGTCCGCGGCAGATGATCGAGATCCTGGTGAACATCTGCAACGCC